>CAXBEC010000038.1:0-11467 GCA_963974145.1 uncultured Alphaproteobacteria bacterium
CGTCGGCCTGATCTCACCGCCGCCGCATCACGACATCTATTCCATTGAGGATCTGGCCCAGTTGATCCATGACCTGAAGAACGTCAACCCTGACGGCGATGTCAGCGTCAAACTGGTTTCGGAAATCGGCGTGGGCACGGTTGCGGCCGGCGTTTCCAAGGCCATGGCGGATCACGTCACGATTTCCGGCTTTGAAGGCGGAACCGGCGCCAGCCCCCTCACCTCCATCGTCCATGCCGGGTCCCCATGGGAGATCGGGCTTGCCGAAACCCATCAGACACTTGTCCTGAACAAATTGCGTGGCCGTATCGCCGTGCAGACGGATGGTGGTTTACGCACCGGCAGGGACGTCGTGATCGGCGCATTACTGGGCGCCGACGAATTCGGCTTTGCATCCGCGCCGCTGATTTCCGCCGGCTGCATCATGATGCGCAAATGTCATCTGAATACCTGCCCTGTTGGGGTCGCGACGCAGGATCCTGAATTGCGGAAACGGTTCTCCGGAACACCGGAACATGTCATCAATTACTTCTTCTTTGTCGCCGAGGAAGTCAGGGAAATCATGGCCGAACTGGGCTTCCGCCACTTCGACGACATGATCGGTCAATCTGACCGTCTTGATCAGACCATGGCCGTCGCGCATTACAAGGCAAAGGGCCTGGACCTGTCCCGGATGCTCCACAAGCCTAAAGCGGAGCCTGGTGTCGCGATTTACAACAGCGAACGTCAGCAGCACCAGTTGGCCAATATCAAGGACCGGTGGCTGATCGAACAGGCGCTCCCCGCCCTGGAGCAGCGCAAGCCGGTTCACATCGAAGGGGAAATCAAGAATACCGACCGTACAACCGGTGCCATGCTGTCCGGCGAAGTCGCCAAACGGCACGGTCATGCAGGACTTCCTGAAGATACGATCTCCATCAAGCTCACGGGAACGGCAGGACAGAGCTTCGGTGCCTTCCTCGCGAACGGCATTTCGATGGAACTGATTGGCGATGCCAATGACTATGTCGGCAAGGGGCTAAGTGGCGGACGTATCGTCATTTCGCCTTCACCGGCCAGCCAGATAAAGCCTGAAGAAAGCATTATTGTCGGAAATACAGTGCTTTATGGTGCAACCGAAGGCGAATGCTATTTCCGCGGCGTGGCGGGAGAGCGTTTCGCCGTAAGGAATTCCGGCGCCATCGCGGTCGTCGAAGGCGTCGGCGATCACGGCTGCGAGTACATGACCGGCGGAGTCGTTGTTGTGCTGGGGCATACCGGCCGGAACTTTGCGGCGGGCATGAGCGGCGGCATCGCCTATGTCCTCGACGAGGAAAGAAATTTCGAACAACGGTGCAATCTCGCCATGGTCGAACTTGAACCGATAACCGAAGAAGACGAAACCCTGGAGGAAATCGGCCACCAGGGGGGCGACCTGGAAACACATGGCAAGGTCGATGTTATGCGCGATATGACCCGTCATGATTCGGAGCGGCTGCACAAACTCATAGAAACGCACGTTCATTACACAAATTCGGCCCGCGCAAAGGAAATCCTGGGCAAATGGGAAGAATATCAATCGAAGTTCGTGAAAGTCATGCCCGTTGACTATCGCCGGGCGTTACAGGAAATGCAGACCGCTCACCTCACAGCGTCGGATGCTGGGATGAAAGCGGAGGGAGTTTAGTATGGGGAAGATTACCGGCTTTCTCGAAATTGATCGCCAGGACCGGAAATACGCGCCGGCTGCTGATCGAATTCGGCACTTTAAAGAGTTTGTTCTCCCCATCGACCCGGCCCAGATTTCGCAACAGGGTGCCCGCTGTATGGATTGCGGCATCCCCTTCTGCCATCAGGGCTGCCCGGTAAACAACCTCATCCCGGACTGGAATGATCTTGTCTATCGTGATGAGTGGCACGATGCCCTGGACGTTCTGCATTCGACCAACAATTTCCCGGAATTCACGGGACGCATCTGCCCCGCACCATGCGAGGAATCCTGCACGCTGAATATCGACAATAACCCGGTCACCATTAAGTCGATTGAATGTGCGATCGTGGACCGTGGCTGGAAAGACAACGTCATTGTTCCGGTTATTCCGGAAACAAGGACCGGCAAGAAAATCGCTGTTGTCGGGTCCGGGCCCGCAGGATTGTCCGCGGCACAGCAACTGGCGCGGGCTGGACATGACGTTGTGGTCTTCGAAAAGAACGGCAAACCCGGCGGCTTGTTACGCTACGGGATTCCTGACTTCAAGATGGAGAAGGACCTGATCGACCGCCGTGTCTCCCAGATGGAAGCCGAAGGCGTTGAGTTCCGCAATAATTGCCATATCGGCGTTGATATTCCAGCAAAAGACCTTCTGGCTGAATTCGATGCAGTCGTTCTTTCGGGTGGCAGTGAAACACCGCGGGACCTGAATGTACCCGGTCGGGAACTCGACGGCGTTGAGTTTGCCATGGATTTTCTGCCGCAACAGAACCGCCGCGTCAGCGGCGAGCCGCTGGGCCAGGTCAAAGAAATATCAGCCAAAGGCAAGAACGTTGTCGTCATCGGTGGTGGGGATACCGGATCGGACTGTATCGGTACGTCATTCCGTCAGGGCGCCATTTCGGTCACCCAGTACGAAATCATGCCGATGCCGCCGGAAGAGCCCGACAAAGGCACAACATGGCCGAATTGGCCACGGAAACTGCGTACATCGTCCTCCCAGGCAGAAGGTGCGGTGCGGGACTGGTGTGTCTCCACTTCCAAACTCACCGGTCGTAACGGCAAGGTCGAAACGTTGCACGCCGTCCGGCTCGATGAAAAACTCAAGGAAATTCCCGGAACAGGATTCACCGTCAAGGCCGACCTCGTTCTACTCGCCATGGGATTCATTCATCCGACCCACGAGGGCATGCTGAAGGAACTGGGCGTGGAACTGAACCAGTTCGGCAATGTTCAGGCTAATACGGATGATTATCAGACTTCCCTGCCGAAGGTATTCGCAACGGGCGATATGCGGCGCGGCCAGTCCCTGGTTGTCTGGGCTATCCGGGAAGGGCGCCAGTGCGCCCGCGCGGTTGACGAGTTTCTGATGGGCGCAACTACCCTGCCCCGCTAGCTGAAAGCGACCGAAATGCCCCGGATTTCATTGATTCATGCCACCCCGCTGGCTATCGACCCCGTCGTCGCAGCCTTCCGGGCGGAATGGGCTGACGCTTCGGTTTTTAACTTCCTGGAAGATTCACTGACCACGGATCTGAAAGCCGCAGGATCCATCGATGATTCCATCGTCCAGCGCTTTCATGTACTGGCGCGTTATGCGACGGACACGGGCGCCGACGGGATATTGTTCACCTGTTCGGCCTTTGGCTCGGCAATTGAATCCGTAGCGGATAAATACCCCGCCCTGCCGGTACTCAAACCGAATGAGGCGATGTTCGAAGAAGCGTTGGGATCAGGCAATCGGATCGCCATGATTGCGACATTCGAACCCAGTGTGCCGTCCATGCAGCGGGAATTCGAAACGATGGCACAACGGCTCAACCCGAAAGCGACACTTGAAACCATCTGCGTCCCCGACGCGATGGACGCCCTGGCAAGAGGCGATGCGGCGACTCACAATCGTCTCATTGCGGAAGCCTCTGTCGAGTTTGCTGACCGGGATGTTCTCATGCTGGCGCAGTTTTCCATGGCATCGGCACGCCCGGACGTACTGAAAAAAATATCCATACCGGTCCTGACCAGCCCCATGAGCGCCGTACGGAAATTGCGTGCAACCATTGGCAACTGAGCAGAAATACAACGAAAAAAAGGGAGGCAGCATGGTTGATTTGCGCGGAGAACTCGAAGGCAAGGTTGCGATCGTCACGGGAAGCGCGCGGAATATCGGGCGTGCAACCGCGGAAGAACTGGCTCATGCCGGTGCGGCGCTGGTCATCAACTCCGTGCAGGCAAAGGATCTGTGCGAGGAAGTTGCCGAAGGCATCCGCGCCAGGGGCGGCAGGGCCATTCCGTTTCTCGCGGATGTCCGCGATCCCGAGGCGGTCAATGCCCTGGCAGCGGCAGCGATCAAGGAGTTCGGCGGCATCGATATCATGGTGCATAACGCCGCCGTCCGCAGCAACATCCCGTTTGAGGACATGACCTGGGAAACCTTTCACGCCAGTGTCGACCTCTCCATCAATGGCTGTTTTCATCTCGCCAAGGCCGTGTTGCCCTCCATGAAGCAGCGCGGCGGCGGCAGTATTATCGGTGTGGGCGGTATGTCGTCCTTGCGCGGTTCGGCCGGACGTTCCCATGTCATGGCTGGAAAAATGGGCCTGAACGCCTTCATCCGTGGGCTGGCCCTCGACCTGGCAAAATACAATATTCGCGCCAATCAAGTGGTTGTCGGCAGTTTTGATACGGTTCGGGACGGCAACCCGTCATCGGCCCCGACCGCCGCAATCGAATCCATGCGCAAGGCCGAAGGTGCGATCCCCCTGGGACGGCTTGGCCATCCGCAGGACATGGCAAACCTGATCCGGTTCATTGTCGGCCCGGGCGCTGAATATATGACCGGACAGACATTACATTCCAACGGCGGCGCTTATATGAACCTTTGAACCAACTGTTTTATGCGCACTTCAAGGCGGGCTATTGCCCGCCTTTTTCGTTGCAGAATAATTCTAAAGAAGTAACCTTCCCCCGCAACACGCAAGTATTGATCCGGTTGACAGTTCATTGTGAATACGCAAGCATAACTGCGATAAATGTTCGCAGGTCTGGGTTAAAATAGGCGTGAACACATAAAGTCGGGACATGGTAAAATTCATGCCCGAAACTCGAATCCCAGGGCCCCGGGTCCTGGTCATTCTGAACGGGAGGAAGACAATGATTTCCAGGACACGTTTGCTTGGCATTCGTTCGGGGCACTGGTTTACCGGTGCCGCGGCAATGGCTGCTGTATTTGGCGTAATGGCGACCGCTCAAACGGCCCAGGCGCAAAAGATCGTGACCGTCGTGCTATCCGAGGAACCTGAAGGGCTCGACGGCTGTAACTCCAATCGGTCGACCGTCGGGCGAGTGGTCAAGCAGAATATCGTTGAAACATTCACAGAAATTGACCCCAAGGACGGCAGCATCACGCCGCGCCTCGCGACATCCTGGACAAAGGTCAACGACACCACGTGGCAGTTCAAGCTGCGTCAGGGCATCAAATTCCATGACGGTGCGCCGCTCAATGCTGAAACGGCCGCCAAGGCCATTTCCCGCACGATGGATTCGGGACTGGACTGCGAAACCCGCACGAAATCCTTCGGTGACCTGAAACTGTCATCGAAAGTCGTTGATGAATACACTCTCGAAATCAGCGCCAATAAGCCCGTCCCCATTCTGCCAACGCGCATGGGCGTCGTTTCACTGTCTTCTCCGAACACCCCGACCGACAAGCTGATCCTGAATCCGGTCGGTACAGGCCCTTATGTGTTCGACAAATGGACCCCCGGGCAGGAAATCGTGCTCAAACGCTTTGACGGCTACTGGGGTGACAAGCCTGAAGTGGAAGGCGCGCGCTTTATCTGGCGCTCTGAATCAACTGTCCGTGCCGCAATGGTCAAGGTCGGTGAAGCCGACATCGCGCCGAACATCGCGGTCCAGGATGCGACCGACCCCGATATGGACTTCAGCTATCCGAATTCGGAGACCACGCGTCTGCGGCTCGACCTGTCGCGGCCGCCGCTGGATGACAAGCGTGTCCGTCTTGCCCTCAACTATGCCTTCGACCGGGAAGCCCTTCGCGGCAGCATCCTGTCAAAGGACATTGAACATGCAACGCAGATTATCGTGCCGAGCATCAATGGCCATAACCCCAATCTCAAGGTCATGAAATACGACCCTGAAATGGCAATGAAACTGATCGCCGAAGCGAAGGCCGCCGGTGTGCCGGTGGACAAGGAGATCGAAATTGTCGGCCGAACCAATATCTATCCGAACGGCACCGAAGCCATGGAAGCAATGATGGCCATGTTCCAGGCCGTTGGCTTCAATGTGAAGCTCCGGATGCTGGAAGTGGGCAGCTGGCTGAAATACCTCACCAAGCCATATGACGAAAATCGTGGCCCGATCATGCTTCAGGCACAGCACGATAACAACAATGGCGATGCGGTGTTCTCGGTTTTCAACAAGTTCGCCTGCGACGGCGCACAATCGGCAATCTGTTTCAAGGACCTAGACGAAAAGATCGCCAAGGCCGCAACACTTTCCGGCGACGAACGCCGGGCGGCATGGCAGGAAGTCAACCGGATCATCTATGAAGACATTCTTTCCGATGTCTGGATGTATCACATGGTTGGTTACTCCCGCGTGGGAAGCCGGATCAACTTTACCCCCAGTATCTCGACAAACAGTGAACTTCACCTCGAGGAGATAACGTTCAAGTAGAGCGTTACGACTTCGAATCCTGGAATCGCTACCCGGCCATCATGGCCGGGTAGTATTCACTGTACCGGCCATACCCTGTAAACAACCAATAAACGGGGACGGTCTAGGAAAGGCTTATGGGGCATTATCTCGGACAAAGGGCGCTTCACAGCGGCATCGCCTTAATCGGCCTGATTCTGGCTGTTTTTTTTCTGGTTCGCCTGACCGGCGACCCGACAGATCTGTATCTACCAATCGACGCCTCGCTGCAGACACGTCAGGAATTCGCCCAGAAGCACGGCTTCGACCGGCCCGCAACCGAACAGTTTGTCACCTTTCTGAAAGACGTATCCAACGGCGACCTGGGGTATTCCCTGCGCAAGCAGCGCCCTGCCATGGAACTCGTCCTCGAAGCCTATCCAACGACACTGGCCCTGGCCGGCGTTGCGATGTCCCTTTCAATCGTTCTTGCGGTCATTGTCGGGGCGATAGCGGCATACCGCCCCGGTGGCGTTTTCGACCGGATCAGCAGTATTGCGTCCCTCGCGGGCGCCAGTGCGCCGGATTTCTGGGTCGCTATTACGGGGATTTTGCTCTTTGCGGTGACCTTCCGCTGGCTGCCGACATCCGGAATCGGCGGCGCTGAATACTGGATCCTACCGATCTTCGTGCTGATGCTGCGGCCGTTCGGGCTGATGGTGCAGGTCGTCCGGGCCTCCATGCTTGGCGCCCTGTCTTCGGCCTATGTCAAGACAGCGCGCGCGAAAGGTGTGCGCGAAACAACGGTCATTTTCGTACACGCACTGCGCAACGCCTGTATTTCAATTGTCACAGTGGCTGGTGACCTGGCGGTCGGGTTGATCAACGGCGCCGTCATTGTCGAAACGGTCTTTGGATGGCCTGGCGTCGGAAAATTGATGATAGACGCGGTCATCCAGCGTGATTTTCCAACGGTGCAGGCCGCCGTCATGGTAACGGCGACCGCTATTTTCCTCCTGAACATCGTGATCGATCTGCTGTATCTGGCGCTCGATCCACGCATACGCCACCAGTAAACCGGAGTGCGGCAGGCATGACAACGGCGGAACAGGAAGCGCTAATCATACGACGCGGGGTGCCGTGGTGGCGCCTGCTGGCGCGCGACAAATTCGCGCTGGCCGCAGCCCTGTGGCTGCTCATCCTGTTTGCGTGTTTCCTGGTCGGTCCCGAATTATTCGGCAAGGCTGCAACCTCCCTCAATCTGCGGGCCCGCAATCTGCCCCCGGGCTCCCTGGAACACGGCTGGCTGATGTTCCTGGGTGGCGATGCCCTTGGTCGCAGCATGATTGCCCGGCTGATCGTCGCTTCCCGAAACACGCTGACAGTCGCGCTTTGCTCCGTCGTCTTTGCCATGATCGCCGGCGGCATTCTGGGCCTGATCGCGGGGTATATCGGCCGCGGGGTCGGTCACGTCATCATGCGCTTCGCCGATATTCTCCAGAGCTTCCCTTCCCTTTTGCTGGCGGTTGTCGTTCTTTACGTGCTGGAACCAAGCGTCACCAATCTGATTGTCGTTCTGGCGATTACACGCATGCCGATCTACCTTCGTGTGACGCGGGCGGAGGTTCTGGAAATCCGGGAACGGGTCTTTGTGGATGCCTCAAGCGCATTGGGCGGCAGCAGCTATCATATCCTGCTACGCCATATCGCACCGGTCGTCGCACCCACACTGCTGACAATCCTGACCGTCGATTTTTCAATCGTGATGCTGGCCGAATCCAGTCTCAGTTTTCTTGGTATCGGCATTCAGCCACCCGAAATCACCTGGGGTCTTATGGTCGCGCAGGGCCGGAACTATCTCAGCCAGGCCTGGTGGCTCGCATTCTTCCCGGGACTCGCCATCATGCTCGCGACGCTGTCCGGCAATATCCTGTCCAACTGGCTTCGAATTGTCAGTGATCCGGAACAGAGATGGCGCCTGGAAACACCGAGAAAAAGTGATGAGTGAAACACCAGTCCTGAAAGTCGATGACCTGCGGATCCAGTTTCGAAGCGGGCGGGAAACCGTCCATGCGGTCAATGGGGCCTCCTTCCAGGTCAATGCGGGCGAAACCGCAGCCATTCTGGGTGAAAGCGGCTCCGGCAAGAGTGTGACGGCCTCCGCGGTCATGCGCCTGCTGCAAAGCCCACCCGCATACGTCTCCGGAGGGACGGTCCATTTCAAGGGGCTCGATGTGCTGGCCATGCCCCTTGACAGGTGGCGGGAATACTGTGGCCGCGACGTCGCGATGGTCTTTCAGGACGCCCTCACTTCCCTCAATCCTGTATTCAGCGTCGGCTGGCAGATCGCGGAACTGTTCCGGACCCATGGCGTGGCGAGCGGCAAGGAAGCCGATGAGCGCGCGGTCGAACTGCTTGAGCGCGTCGGCATCCCGGACCCCGCGGCCAGGTCAAAGGACTATACGCACCAGTTTTCCGGTGGCATGCGGCAACGGGTCATGATCGCAATGGCAATCGCGCTGGGCCCGGACCTGCTGATTGCCGACGAACCGACGACGGCGCTCGACGTCACGGTCCAGGCCCAGATCATGGAATTGCTGGAAAGCCTGCGGGAGGAATCAGACATGGCGATGGTTCTGATTACCCATGATCTCGGTGTCGTCGCGGACGCTGCCGATAATGTGGCTGTGATGTACGCGGGACGCGTGGTCGAAAGTGGCCCCGTCGCCGAAGTTCTGAGCCGGCCCGGACATGCCTATACCCTTGCCCTGCTCGATTCCGTACCCCAGGCGCGTGGAAAGGGCGGTAAATTGCGCCCCATCATCGGTTCGCCACCGGATCTTGCCCGGATCCCAAAAGGCTGTGCCTTTAATCCCCGGTGCCGCTTTGCCACCGATATCTGCCGGCAGGAAGTGCCGCCCAGTGTCGCCATGGCCGAAGGCCGGGTCGCCGAATGTCATCATGCGGACCAGGTGTTTAACGATGGATAACGGTGTACCCACAGGGGCCAACGACACCCCCCCGATTCTCGAAGTGCGGAACCTGGTAAAGCATTTCGCCATTGGGAAAAGCCTCTCGTTCAAGCGGAATGCCGGCGTCGTCAAGGCAGTGGACGGCGTCAGCTTCGAATTGCGCCCTGGAGAAACCCTGGGGCTCGTCGGGGAAAGCGGATGCGGCAAATCAACGGTTGCCCGTACATTGCTGCGCCTGGAAGAGCCGACCGGCGGCAGTGCGTTTTTTCGCGGACAGGATATCTTCAAGGCATCGCCACAGGAGCTGAAAGCGATCCGTCGCCGCCTCCAAGTCATTTTCCAGGACCCCTACGCGTCGTTGAACCCGCGCATGACCGTTGCCGAAATTATTGGCGAACCCTGGGTCATTCACCCTGACGCCCTGCCACGGGCGGAGCGCGGGGAACGGGTCAGAAGCCTGCTGGAGAATGTCGGATTGCGCCGCGAACATGCCGAACGCTATCCGCATGAATTTTCCGGCGGCCAGCGACAGCGGATTGGCATCGCCCGCGCCATGGCGCTGGACCCGGAGGTTCTGATCTGCGACGAGCCGGTGTCCGCGCTTGATGTTTCCGTCCAGGCACAGGTCATCAATCTTCTGATGGAAATCCAGGAACGCATGGGCATCGCCTATGTCTTCATTGCCCATGACCTGTCCGTCGTGCGCCACATGTCGCATCGCGTGGCTGTCATGTATCTGGGACGTATTGTTGAAATCGGGACCGAAGGGCAGGTCTACAACCATCCACGCCACCCCTATACCAAGGCGCTGCTGTCGGCCGAACCGCCACTCGACTTCACATCCGCCCGGAAAAAACACCAGCGGATCATCCTCAAGGGCGAAGTGCCCAGCCCCGCCAATCCGCCATCGGGGTGCCGGTTTCGTAACCGTTGCTGGAAGGCGCAGGATATCTGCGCCGGCGATGCGCCGCCGCTGGAAAGCAAGGGCGGACATATGGCAGCCTGCTATTTTCCGGAAGACGACAATACAGCAGCGCCCTGAACCGGCCCAGGACCTGGCCGGGTTACCTGTAGTAAACCGCCGCTGCCCGGAATCTCTTTGCTTCGTTGAAAGTCTTTATCCCGCCAGAACACTGTCCGCCGCCGTCAGGGCCTCATAACCGATGGTTTTCATGAAGCGGGATTCCTCGGGCAGGTAGAAATCCATCTTGTTGGGCCCGTTGAAACGACTGCGCGGATCGTCGAGCCAAAGCCGCAGCAGGTGGCGGGGATGTCCCGGCCTGTCGATAAACGATGTACGCGAATGCAGCGCGACAAAATTATTCACCAGTTGCACGTCGCCCTTGCGCAGATGCATCCGGACCTGCAGTTCCGGTCGCTGAAGCTGGGCATCCAGGAAATCAAGCGCCTCTTCCTCAACAGGACTGAACACAAGTCCTTCATCCTTGCTTGAGTCTATGGATATACGGGAATAACAGCAGTGAAACACACCGCCGATCCAGCAGAACACCGGGGTCCGGTGCGGCATGATGGGCGGGTCCTCCGGCGCGCGCTGATTGCGCCGATGGTGGTAATATCCCTTGATCAGGGGCGGCAACAGGTCGGGGCGAAGCTTCAGAATTTCGTTATAGACCGTCGTCGCGCTGACAAGGATAGACTCGCCGCCTTCCGCCGCCGTTTCCATACACAGCAATGCCACGGTATTGGCGCCGTCATTGTGGAAATCCAGAAAGGTATTGCTGTGATAACCGCGATTCTGCGTCCCGTGGGAGACGTCCTTGTTTATGACGTCGAGTTGATAATCCCCTTCCCGGTTCTGCTTGGTGATGTTCCCGTATCGGGTTCCCACGATACAGAGAACGGCCCGCGTCAGCGCAAGACCCCAATCGTCGACCGGCAATCCGGACAACATCGAAAACCCCGGTCCGCTTTCCACATCGCTGTATGAGGCGCCTAACAGCGCATCAGTCTTCGGCAGAGGAAACATAGCCGCATCGATATCAGGCATGTCCGTAGCAGCCTGCAGCAATTGCCGCCCGGCGTTTTCCAGTTCGGCCAGCATTTGCGGGTCAAGCGCACGCACCCAGGACCGGTCATCAGGAAAATCCGCGCTTTTCCAAGTCGTTGCATCAGCTACCGGCTGCAAATT
>CAXBEC010000039.1:0-11425 GCA_963974145.1 uncultured Alphaproteobacteria bacterium
AGCAGCGGCGGGCAGTCCAGCGTCAATACCCGTTTCGTCGCCATGACGCTCGATCACGACACAGGCGATATGGACGGCGAGGTGCTGGAAGGGGCCTTCAAGGGCAGGCAATTGTCGCAGATGACAATGGATGAGGTGCTGAAGCTGTTTGCGGATGCCTGTCAGGCGGATACGCAATCGGCCAATATTCTGGGGGCCTATCTTGATCGCGAATACGGCGACACCTGGCGCGAACGTGCCGGGCGCGGGACCTCGGATTCGCAAACATCGCCGGCACCCGATGGCCAGATGACGGCAGAGGAAGCCTACCGGATTCTGGACCTGGAACCGGATGCCTCGCGGGAAGATATCAACCGGCAGCACCGGGAATTGATGAAAAAGATGCACCCGGATCATGGCGGGTCGGACTATCTTGCGGCCAAGATAAACGAGGCAAAAGAGTGCCTGTTGCGGCTGGCGCCCGGAAGGTGAACGTAAAAATTGTCGCAGGCAGCAAGGTTGCGACTGGAAGGCAAATATGGCAAAAAAACGAATATTTTACCAATTTGGATTTAAGTAACGGATATGACCAAAAGAGTACGTAAAGCCGTGTTTCCCGTGGGCGGTATGGGGACCCGGTTCCTGCCTGCAACCAAGGCAATGCCGAAAGAGATGCTGCCGATTGTCGACAAGCCTCTCATTCAATACGCGGTTGAAGAGGCGCAGGCCGCCGGGATCGAGGATTTTATCTTTGTCACGGGTCGTGGCAAGCATGCCATCGAGGATCACTTTGATTACTCGCTGGAACTCGAGAACATGCTGGAAGAGCGCGGCCGCAACGATATCCTCGACTCAATTCGAAGCTGGATGCCGAAGCCCGGCCAGATCAGCTATACGCGGCAGATGCAGCCTCTGGGTTTGGGGCACGCGGTATGGTGTGCACGGAATCTGATCGGTGATGAACCGTTTGCCGTGCTGCTGGCGGATGACCTCGTGCAGGCACAAACGCCCTGTCTGAAGCAGATGGTCGATGTCCAGGCGAAAACCGGCGGCAGTGTCGTGGCGGTGATGGACGTACCGCGCGAACACACCAGCCGCTACGGGATACTGGATATTGAAAGCGAATCCGGCGACCTCGTATCGATCCGCGGTCTGGTGGAGAAGCCGGAACCGGCCGCCGCCCCGTCGACTCTGTCGATTATCGGACGCTATATCCTGCAGCCCCAGGTTTTCGAATACCTGGATCGGCAGGAAAAAGGCGCCGGGGGCGAGATCCAGCTGACCGACGCCATGGCGGCGACACTGGGGACGGTCCCGTTCCACGGGTTACGGTTCGAGGGCCGGCGGTTCGATTGCGGCGACAAGGCCGGGTTTCTCGACGCCTCGATTGCATTCGCGCTGGCCCGGGACGACCTCGCGCCAGCCGTGCGTGGCATATTAAAAACCTACTCCGGTACGTGATACGGCTGCCGGACTATTCTGATCTGACTTTAAGGGAGCCAATTGGATGCGGATCGCAATGATCGGGACCGGCTATGTCGGTCTGGTGTCGGGCGCCTGTTTCGCCAAATTCGGTGTCGAGGTGACATGCGTCGACAAGGATGAATCAAAAATCGATCGCCTGAAGCGTGGTGAAATGCCGATTTACGAGCCGGGGCTGGACGCGCTTGTCCGGACCGGGTTCGAAAATGGCCGGCTCACCGTAACGACGGACCTTCCGGAAGCGGTGCGGATGGCGGACGCGGTGTTTATTGCGGTTGGGACGCCCAGTCGGCGTGGCGATGGCCATGCCGACCTCAGCTATGTCTATGCCGCCGCCAAGGAAATCGCCGAGTCCCTGGAAGGCTATACGGTCGTCGTCACCAAATCGACGGTGCCGGTCGGGACCGGCGCGGAAGTTGACCGGGTTATCCGGGAAACGCGGCCTGATGCGGATTTCGATGTCGTTTCCAATCCGGAATTCCTGCGCGAGGGATCCGCGATCGAAGACTTCATGCGCCCGGACCGGATTGTTATCGGGACCGACAGCGAGACGGCGCAGGACCTCATGCGCATGCTGTATCGGCCCCTGTACCTGCTGGAAACGCCGATGCTGTTTACGCAACGGGAAACGGCGGAACTGATCAAATACGCAACCAACGCCTTCCTTGCCACGAAAATTACATTCATCAACGAAATCGCGGATATCTGCGACAAAGTTGGCGCCAATGTGCAGGATGTGGCGCGTGGCATCGGCCTGGACGGCCGGATCGGGCGCAAGTTCCTGCACGCTGGTCCCGGATACGGCGGTTCCTGCTTTCCAAAGGATACCCTCGCGCTTGTAAAAACGGCCAGGGATTACGGTTCGCCGATGACAATCGTGGAATCGGTCATCGAAGCCAATGACACCCGCAAGAAGGCCATGGCCGCAAGGGTGATTGCCGCCTGCGGCGGTTCGGTCGACGGGCTGACGCTGGCCGTGCTGGGTGTGACGTTCAAGCCGAATACGGACGACATGCGCGAAGCGCCCAGTCTCGATATCATTCCGGCGCTGCTCGAAGCGGGGGCCCTTGTCCGGGCATATGATCCGGAAGGCGAAAAAGAAGCCACGCCGTTATTGCCCGGCGTTGAATGGTGTCCCGGCGCCTATGAGACGATGGAAGGCGCTTCGGCGGTTATCATCATTACGGAATGGGATGAATTCCGCATGCTTGACCTGCCCCGTGTTCGCGACCTGCTGCGGCAGCCGCTGATGCTCGATTTCCGGAATATCTATAATCCGGGAGAGATGGCGGCGGCCGGCTTTGTCTATCACAGCATCGGGCGGCCGGATAAGCCGGTTACTGTGGAAGCACCGGAAATGGCGGAAGCAGAATGACCGGGCATAAATTTTCGCCGCAGATATTGCGGGAGTACGATATCCGGGGAACTGTCGGGGAAACCCTGTTCCCGGCAGATGCCTATGCGCTGGGCCGGTCTTTCGGAACGATGGTCGCGCGGCGCGATGGCCGACTCGTCTGCGTCGGTTTCGATGGCCGGGTGAGCTCGCCGGAACTTGAGGCAAGCCTGATTGAGGGCCTGTGTGCCAGCGGTATGCAGGTCCTGCGCAGCGGCCTGGGTCCAACCCCGTCGCTGTATTTCGCGACAAAGTCAATGCAGGCCGATGGCGGCATTATGGTCACGGGTTCGCACAATCCGCCGAATCACAACGGATTCAAGATGATGCTCGGCGGTGCCTCATTCTGGGGCGATGATATCCAGAAGCTCGGTGCAATGGCTGCTGCCGGCGATTGGGTGGATGGCGCGGGAAGTGCCCGGGTTGTCGAGCTCATGGCGGCATACGTTTCCCGCCTCCGGATCGATTACACAGCGGCGAGGGGGCTCAAGGTTGCGTGGGATGCCGGCAACGGTTCGGCCGGCGAGGCAATGGTCGCGCTGACCCGGCAATTGCCCGGGACGCATGTTCTCCTGAACGAAAAGATTGACGGGACGTTTCCAAGCCATCATCCGGATCCGACGGTACCTGAAAACCTGAAACAGTTGCAGGAAGCGGTTGCGAGAGAAAACTGCGACCTTGGTATCGCCTTCGATGGCGATGGCGACCGGATCGGTGTGGTTGACGGCAAGGGACGCATTCTGTGGGGTGACCAGTTGTTGTCGATCTATGCGCGCGACCTGCTGTCCCGGCGGCCGGGGGCGACAGTTATCGCCGACGTCAAGGCGAGCCAGGTACTGTTCGATGAGATAAAGCAGTATGGCGGTAAACCGGTCATGGCGGCCACAGGCCATTCGATTATCAAAACCAAAATGGCCGAACTCGCGGCGCCGCTGGCCGGCGAAATGAGCGGCCACATCTTTTTTGCGGATCGCTACTACGGTTTCGATGATGCCCTTTACGCGGCAATCCGGTTGCTGGACATCGTCGCCCATGGTGATCAGTCGCTGGCGGAAATGCGCGATGCCCTGCCGCAAGTCGTGAACACGCCGGAGATCCGTTTCGAAATCTCCGAAGATCGCAAGTTTGCGGTGATCGATGAAGTGAAAACCCGGCTCGCGGGCACGGCAGATAAGGTTGACGATACGGATGGTGTGCGGGTGCTGAACGAGGATGGCTGGTGGCTGCTTCGGGCGTCAAACACCCAGGCCGTACTCGTTGTGCGCTGTGAATCCGCGAGTGACGTGGGACTTGCCAGGTTGAAGGCCACCGTTATCGATCATCTGCGCAGTAGCGGAGTGGACGCGCCGGCTTTCTAGTGGCCGACCTTCGGGGGCGTAGGAAGCCGATTCAGGTTTCTTGCCCGGAAATCGCCGCTGCGGATTGATTCGATTTGTTCGGGCTCGGCTTTGGTGGCCGCTTATTCTACTGCTGACGTGTTGCTGTCTGATTATTGTCGGACGGTTGCGCCTGAATAACCCGGTCCGGCGCGATGGCGATGCACGGTATTTGTCCTCGTTCAAGCCGCTTGCAGGCCTGCTTTGCACTGTCGCCGCTCAAGCCGATCAGCCGCGCCCGATACATGATATGGTCGCCTGCGCGATAGGGCGCGATGCTGATATGTGTGCGCTCGTTCAGTTCGGGAATACGGGACACCGCCTTTTTGACAGCCGCTCGTGCCGGCGCGATATCGCCATACGCGCCAACCTGTATCGCCCACTCGGTACCGTCCTGTGCCCATGCGGTGGATTGATGCGGGAGCGGTTCCACTTTGGCCTCTTGTACGACGACCGGCGCCGCCGCTGCTTTCTCAATGGCCGCCTTTACCGGGACGGGGCGCTGCGCGACGCGGGGAGGCGGTTTGACATCCCTGTTGAGTTTTTTCGTGCTCAGCGCCGCAAACGGATTTGGCGCCGGCTTTGCCTTGTCGAGGCGCGCGAGTTTTTCAAACTCCCGTTCGAGCAGGACCGTCATATGCTTGTCGCGTGATTTGGCCGATTTTCCACCGAATACGACGCCGATCAGCCGGTGATTGTCTCGGGTAACGGAGGCGGCAAGGTTGAAGCCGGACGCGCGGATATAGCCGGTTTTAACGCCATCGGTTCCTTCATAGGACCGCAGCAGATTATTGTGGTTTTTATATGCCCGACCGCGAAAACTGTACTTGTCACGGGAGAAATAGGCATAGTGCTTCGGAAAGTCCTTGATCAGGCTGCCCGCCAGCTTGGCCATGTCACGGGCAGTGGATAACTGTCCCCGGTTCGGCAGTCCGGATGCATTCCGGAACGTCGTGTGGCGCATTCCAAGGTCGCGTGCCTTTGCGGTCATCATTTTCGCGAAATTTATTTCCGTGCCACCGAGTTCTTCGGCGACAACCACGGCGGCGTCATTGGCCGATTTTGTCACGAGTGCCAGAATGACGGACTCGACGGAAATCGTTTCTCCCCGCTTCAACCCGAGTTTTGATGGCGACATACCTTCTGCGCGACGCGACACGGATAATGGCTGATCAAGTTTCAATCGTCCGGATTCCAGCGCCTCAAACACCAGATACAGGGTCATCATTTTTGTCAGTGATGCCGGATATTTTTTCGTGTCTGGATTAACCGCATGCAGGACACGGCCGCTGTCAGCGTCGATGACAATCGCGGCATAGCGCGCCTGCACCGGGGAGGCTTGCGCAAAAAAGAGGGCAAGTACCGCAATGGCGAGCGTGAAAACGGAGGACTTGAAAAGACGGTTATATTCCATGTTTCTTGTGATTGCGTCCTATCACACCAAATATCATCATGAATCCATAACTTTACACAGGTTAGTTAAGAATTAGACTATTGTCCATCGGTTCTGTAATACGCCATCGGCTTTCCGTGGCGTGGTCAGCCTCTACCGTCCTGGATCCTGTGCCATATGGTGCGTCGCGTAAAAAAAATGTTGCGGTGCACAAATTTTTCTATTGACATGATATGGCACGGTACCATATCTCCTAATATAGAAATGTTGCACCGCAGCAAGACGTCCGCGCTGCTACGGAAACAGCTTGGAAACCAATCGCGGCACAATTTACTTGTTTGGGAGTTACATTATGGCGACGAAGGCACAGGGCACCGCAAAGGACGCGGCCAAGACAATCGAAGACGCGCTTGCGGTCGGTAAGGACACGGTCGAACAGGCATTCAAGGCATCGACGGAAGGTTACGAACAGGTTGCATCCGCGAGCCGTGAGCAGTGTGAAAAGGCGAGCAAGGCTTTGCTCGGCAGTTACGAGGAACTCGCGAACGCCAGCAAGGACAACATGGACGTGTTGGTTGCAGCCGGCGATATCTGGTACAAGGGTTACGAAGCAATCAGCAAGACCCTGCTGGCCTATGCGCAGGGTTCTGCCGAGCACGCAGCGGAGACGGCGAAAGCGGTCATGGGCGCAAAGACTGTCCAGGACGCGATCGACGCACAGACGGATTTCGCCAAGCAGCGTTTTGATATCCTGGCCAGCGAAGGCACCAAGATTTCAGATCTGTCCATGAAGACGGTCAACGACGCCGTCGCGCCGATCCAGAAGCGATTCGACGATAATATCTCCA
Source organism: uncultured Alphaproteobacteria bacterium (assembly GCA_963974145.1). GTDB lineage: Bacteria > Pseudomonadota > Alphaproteobacteria > UBA8366 > MarineAlpha4-Bin1. The sequence continues at coordinate 6,472 of CAXBEC010000039.1, forward strand.
AGTTCATGAAAGTCGCGGCGGGCTGACTCCGGCGTGGCACGTACACCTCGTACGGCTTGGAACAGAATTACGGCCCTGGGGTGTTTCACCCCGGGGCCGTTTTTTATTGTGACGGAAACACTTCCGGGATTCGTCCTGCAGGTATATTCTATACGTGCTATCCCTTTTCGCAGACGGATGGTGAACCAATATACATGAAGGTGAAATAGACGCTGGTGCGGGAAGCAATGAGCGATCAGAATAACGGAACAGATGGTGATATTCGGACCGGTGTGATTGTAAAGGCCAAGCCGAAGACGAAGAAACCCTCGATGTATAAAGTGTTAATGTTGAATGACGATTATACGCCGATGGAATTTGTCGTGCATGTTCTGGAGCGCTTCTTCAACAAGGGACCCGAAGCCGCAACCCAGATTATGTTGCACGTACACCAAAAGGGTGTCGGCGTCTGTGGTGTGTTTACGTATGAAGTAGCGGAGACCAAAGTTAATCAGGTGATGGAATTCGCCCGCAAGAATCATCATCCGTTGCAGTGTACTCTGGAAAAGGACTGATATTCCCGTGTTATCGCGCAATCTGGAAGAAAGCCTACACCGCGCAATCGCGTTAGCGAGCGAGCGGCGTCATGAATACGCTACGCTGGAGCATTTGCTGTTTGCTCTCAGTGACGATCGGGACGCCGTGGCTGTCTTGCGCGCCTGTGGTGTGGATATCGACAGGTTGCGAAAGGACCTTGGCGAGTATCTCGATGGCGAGCTCGAAATGCTGGTCGCCGATTTCGTTGAGGATCCGAAACCCACCGCCGGTTTCCAGAGGGTCCTGCAGCGCGCCGCCATCCACGTACAATCGTCCGGTCGTGAGGAAGTGACCGGCGCGAACGTCCTGGTCGCGATGTTCTCCGAGCGCGAAAGCCACGCGGTCTATTACCTGCAGGCGCAGGACATGACCCGCTTCGATGCGGTGAATTACATCAGCCACGGTATCGCCAAGGTGCCGAGCGAATCCGCGACCCGCAGTGTCAGCGGCAGCGAAGAGGAAGCCGCGGCCGAGAAGGTCAATAAAAAGGGCAACGAGGCGCTTGAAGCCTATTGCGTGCACCTGAACCAGAAGGCGAAGGCGGGCAAGATCGACCCGTTGATCGGACGCAAGGGCGAGGTCGACCGGACAATACAGATTCTCTGCCGCCGGACGAAAAACAATCCGCTCTATGTCGGCGACCCGGGTGTCGGGAAGACCGCGATCGCGGAAGGCCTCGCCAAGCGAATCGTCGAAGGCGACGTGCCGGCGGTGCTGGAAAAATCGACAATCTACGCGCTTGATATGGGCGCATTGCTGGCGGGAACCCGCTATCGCGGCGATTTCGAGGAACGGCTCAAGGCCGTGATGAAAGAGCTGGAGGAAGAGGACGGCGCGATCCTGTTCATCGACGAAATCCACACGGTGATCGGCGCCGGCGCCACCAGCGGCGGCGCGATGGACGCGTCCAACCTGTTGAAGCCGGCGCTGCAGGGCGGGACGCTGTGTTGCATCGGCTCGACCACCTACAAGGAATTCCGGAACCATTTCGAGAAGGATCGTGCGCTGGTGCGCCGGTTCCAGAAGATTGACGTCACGGAACCGTCCATTGCCGATACGATCAAGATCCTGCAGGGCCTGAAACCCTATTACGAGGAACACCATCAGGTCCGCTATACCAACGAGGCCCTGAAAACCGCGGTGGACCTTGCGGCGAAATACATCAACGATCGCAAGCTGCCGGACAAGGCGATCGACGTCATCGACGAAGTCGGCGCCTCCCAGATGCTGCTGCCGGAATCACGGCGCAAGAAAACCATTGGCGTGCGCGATGTCGAGGCGGTTGTCGCCATGATGGCGCGGATCCCGCCGAAACAGGTGTCCAGCAATGACCGGGATTCGCTGAAGAACCTGGACCGCGACCTGAAGACCGTCGTGTTCGGCCAGGACAATGCCATCGAGGCGCTGACGACCGCCATCAAGATGTCGCGGGCCGGGCTGCGCGAGCCCGAAAAACCGATCGGCAGCTATCTGTTCTCCGGTCCGACGGGGGTCGGCAAGACCGAGGTGGCACGCCAACTCGCCAAAACCATGGGGATCGAGATCACCCGGTTCGACATGTCCGAATATATGGAACGGCACAGCGTGTCGCGCCTGCTGGGTGCGCCGCCGGGATATGTCGGCTTCGACCAGGGCGGGTTGCTGACCGACGCCATCGACCAGCATCCGCATTCGGTCCTGCTGCTCGACGAAATCGAGAAGGCGCATCCGGACCTGTTCAATGTGCTGCTGCAGGTCATGGATCACGGCAAGCTGACCGACCATAACGGAAAATCCGTCGATTTCCGCAACGTCATCCTGATCATGACGACGAATGCCGGCGCCGCCGATATGGCGAAACCGGCGATGGGCTTCGCCCGCGAGGCGCGGGTCGGCGAGGATGAAGAGGCGGTCAATCGCATGTTCACGCCAGAATTCCGGAATCGGCTGGATGCGGTGATCGGCTTTGCCTCGCTGTCGCAGGACGTCGTGCACCGGGTCGTCGACAAGTTCATCATGGAACTCGAAGGCCAGCTGGCGGACCGCAATGTGACCATCGAACTGAACGATGAATCGCGCGACTGGCTGGCGCGCAAGGGTTACGATCCGAAATTCGGCGCTCGGCCGCTGTCGCGGGTCATCCAGGAAAACATCAAGAAGCCGCTGGCGGAAGAGCTGCTGTTCGGCGCGCTGGCCAAGGGCGGCATGGTGAAGGTGGTCCTGGCCGACGACAAGCTGGCGTTCGAATTCAGCGCGCCCCCGGGCCGGAAACGCCCCGACGGCGATGGCGGCGGCGGGAGCGGCAGCGGCAAGGACGGCGGCAAGCCGGATTCGAAAGTCCCCGAACTGCTGGAAAGCTGATCCAAAACCACAGCGGCGTCTGTTTCGTTTGATGGAGCGTATCGCATTTTCATTCCGGCCGGCCGATAACCCGGCGGCGCTGGAAGCACTCTGGCGCGATCTTGAAACCCGCGCGGATGGCGGTTTTTTCCTGTCCTGGGACTGGCTCGGCCCCTGGCTCGGCGAAATCGACACGCCGCCGATCCTGCTGGAAGGCCGGTCGGGTGACCGGGTCGTCGCGCTCGCCCTGTTATGCCCGGTCGATGGCGGTCGCCTTTCCGGCGGTGCCGTTCACCTGCATGAAACCGGGCAACCGGATATCGACTCCCTGTTTATCGAATATAACGGCTTCCTGCTGGACCGCGGCCTGGCGGGGGCGGGCGCCGAGGTGCAATGCGCCGAAGCGCTGCTGGCGGAAGGCGCGCGGCGCGGCCGTGCGGGCGGCTGGGAGAGGGTGGTGATCGGCGGGGCTGCGGAATCGACCGGTGCGGCGCTGGCGGGGGCGGCGGGCATGGCGCTGCGTTCCGGCCATGGGATGGCGTCCCGGGGGGTGGACCTGGCGGCGATCCGCGCCGGCGGCGGCGGTTTCCTCCCGCGGCTCAGCCCCAATACCCGCTACCAGATCCGCCGCGCGACGCGGCTGTATGAGGCGCGCGGCCCGCTGGCCATCGCCGCCGCGCCGGATGTGCCGCAGGCGCTGGACTGGTTCGAGGCGATGGGCGGGCTGCACCAGGAAACCTGGGCGGCGCGCGGCCGTGCAGGCGCCTTCGGCCAGGGCATCTTCCGGGGCTTCCACCGCCGGCTGATCGAATCCGGCCTGCCGCGCGGCGCGGTCGAACTGCTGCGCATCACCGCCGGCGAAGCGGTGGTCGGCTACCTGTACAATTTCCGCCATCGCGGCACGGTGCATTACTATGCCAGCGGCTTCGCCTATGAGGATGACAACAAGGCGCGGCCCGGGCTGGTCTGCCACGCGCTGGCGATCGAACACCACCTGGCCGGCGATGCGGCGCGCTATGACTTCATGGCCGGCGACGGGCGCTACAAGGAAAGCCTGGGCGAACCGGGGCCGGGGATCAGCACGCTGGTGCTGGAGCGGCCGGGGATGCGGGTCAGCCTGGGCAATGCGCTGCGCCGCGTCAGGCAGCAGCTGCGCGGCTAGGCGGGCTGCAAAGGGTCGGCGGAACCGGTCAGACGGTGAGCGAGAGCACCGCCAGCGCGGTGACGATGCCGAGCGATATGCCGACCACCGCCGCATAGAGAACATAGGGATTGAGGGACACCCGCCGCCGCCGTCCGAGATTGAACTTCAAGGTGTCTGTCGTCATGGTGTGCCTCGTAAAGATCCCTGTTGTCTGACCAGACCATGTTCGAAGCTTGCCAAGCAATTATGACCAAACCGTGAAGAAACCGGGTTAACACCGTGATTTCCGCCGGTACCCGCACCGAACAGGGTTAACGGTATATGAACCCCCCGGCGCCGCCGCGCTGTGACGCGCATCACGGGTCCGCCGAAAAAATACGGCAGTGTTGCTGGCCTGGTTTGCGCCGCGCCCGCCTTTAGTTGCGGTCGTTCTCGGTCCGGCGGAAGGGCGACATCTCCGCCAGGTAGTCGGATTCGCCGGCCTCGGCCTCGCGCTCCCGCACCAGGAAATCGGCCACCGCCGAACGAAAGCCCTCATCGCGGATCCAGTGCGCGCTCTGCGTCCGCACCGGCAGGTAGCCGCGCTGGATCTTGTGCGGCCCCTGGGTCCCGGCCTCCACCGTGGCCAGCCCGCGTTCAATGGCGAAATCGATCGCCTGGTAATAGCAGCATTCGAAATGCAGGAAGGGGTAGCGCCCGTCGCAGCCCCAGTTGCGGCCGTACAGCGCGTCTTCCCCCACCAGGTTCAGCGCGCCGGCAATCGCCACCCCGTCATGCTCCGCCCGCACCAGCCCCACCCGGTCGGCCATGCGTTCGCCCAGCATGGCGAAGAAATCCCGCGTCAGATAGGGGTAGCCCCATTTGCGGTCATAGGTGCTGACATAGAAATGGTGGAACTCGTCCCAGTGCTCGGGC
>CAXBEC010000040.1:0-11370 GCA_963974145.1 uncultured Alphaproteobacteria bacterium
CGGCTTTCGCAACATCAGGACGCGGCAGATTGACAGGCGTATGCGCGACAATCTGATCGCAGGCGCTGATCAACACATAGGGATATCGCAATCCGACCGCAACATCGCCCGCCCATCCGGAAAGCTCCAGGAGATCCCGTCCCCGTAGTGGCGGCATAGCAGCTTCAGGGCCAAGCGCCTGCCCGTTAACATTCACGCTATCGATAAAACCAGAGGGTGCCGTGCCCAGTGTCCATTCGCCAATCGGATAGAATAATTTCGAGCCATAGGATCCGACGACGACTTCAACCGCCTCCCATCTCGTATTTCCCTTGGCGACTGCATCCGGTTGCACCGTATCTTCAACAGCCGAGCGGGGCTTTCCGGCGGGGGAAGCCGGCGCCACCCTGGGCAGGGCAAGTGCCGCAGATTCAGGCTCATCGACCTGCGAGGTGAGGTACCGTGCCGCCAACCACCCGATACTCGCGCCAACCACGACGATGGCAAAAATCGTGAAAACGGTGCGGAGTTTCGATTTATGCCGGCGGCGTGGCGGCCCTGCGGGAATTTCCTGATTGTCGGTCGTTGTCATTGCATCTCAGCCATTCGCGCCTTCAAACGCAGCCCCCCAGACATGGAATATGCAAATGGTTGTGGATTTGCTGTTCATCACTCCATTTCGCCATGCCGACACCTTCCTGTATCCTGTGCCAAGTCATCCAGATTCATTTTCGCCGGGTCGGCGGCTCAGGAATATCACCATCATGGACCGATTCCCGTCCGGTGAAGACAGATTTTTTTCGGGCCGTAACCGTGCAGTGGCAGGGCATATTCTGGCCGCGACACTGGTTGTCGTCTATGCGAATACGTTTGCCATTTGGGCATGGGTCGCAGCACTGGTCGGCAGCGACGCCGCACGTAACCTCCCCTACCTGGCGCTTGTTCTAGTCCTGGTGTTCGTCATTGCCGGCATAGCGCGGTCGCGTGCCTTCGACTGGTCATTTTTCATTCTGGGGGCAACGCTTGCCATCGGCGCACTTTTTCTGACCGACCCTGATTTTCCGGCAAAGCGCATCCATGTACCGCAGTACATGGTGCTGTCGCTTATCCTGTATCGTGCCCTTTCGTATAATCTGCAGCGGGGCAACGACCTCTGCCTTGCCGCCGCCACAATGGCGACGCTATACGGTGTTCACGACGAATTGCTGCAGGGGTTTCATCCCGACAGGACGTTCGGTCTTCGCGACCTGGGCATAGATGCCGCCGGCGCCCTGTCCGGCGCGCTGATTGCCCGTGCTTTTCAACCCTCCGGAAATGACCGGGCCCGCAACCCTCTGGCGGAACGCGACCGGCCCGGCACTATCGCGGTCATGGCTGTTGTCGCCGGCACCGCCTGCCTTGTCTTGCCGCTCGAAGGGTACCGAGACCAGTTCATCCCCGCCTGGAGCACACTTCCTCTGCTCGCCGCTGGCGTAATTACTGCGCTCCTGGTGTCGGGCGATTGCGCGAGATCTCTCTCCTTTCGCGTTTTCGCCTTCGCCGCCTTCTCGCTTTTGCTCTATCCGATCGCCAGCCATGTACCGACGTTCCATTTTCATTAGCCTCGCGCTGATTGCGCTGGCGATCGGGTTTGCGGGCTCCCTTCGGGAGCGGCAAAAGACGGCACGCTATAATGTCGTCGTGCTGACCGTCGAGAGCACGCGCTACGACGCCTTCTCGCCCGGCACGACGCCCAATCTATGGCACGCGGCCAAACAGGGTACCCGTTTCTTAAACCATCGCACCGCGTCGGCATGGACCGGTGCCAATATTGTTTCGATCCTGACCGGCCTGTCAGCTTTCCGGCATGGCATCCACAGCCGGGATTCATCAATTCCTGCCGAGTGGGATACGCCGCTCGACCGGTTGTCGGCAGCCGGATGGCGCGTCGAAGGAATTCAGCCTTTCATGATGATCGATGGCTTCCGGAACATGGGGCTCGATGTCGCGCCCGGAACGGACATGATACCCTGGCTCGCCAATCAAGCCCTCGCGAACCGGCCGTTTTTCCTCTGGTATCATTATCTTGAGACGCACCTGCCCTATGAACCCGACGCCGGTATCATGACACCGGCGGATGACCAGGCGGCTGCCCGTATGGCCATCGTGCAAAATCAACCTACCATTCCGCACGATTCCGTAAGGTTTGCCACGGCAGATAAACACTGGATAGATCCGCTTTACCGCGCACAGTTCGAAATTTTCGATGCCTGGTTCGGCGAATTCTGGAATTTTTTCAATGCAAGCGGCCTGCGCGACAGGACGATACTGATCGTAACGACAGATCATGGCGAGGAACTGCTCGAACGCGGATCAGTCGGCCACGCATCGACTACACGGGCCGGGCATCTGCATGAGGAAATCACGCATGTTCCCCTTGTTGTCTGGCTGCCGCCATCGCTGTCCACAACCCCGCCCGGGCTGATCGACATGCCGAGCAGCCATCCTGATATCATGCCGACAATTCTTGCCCGGTTGATGCCGGAAGCCACCGTAGCGGCAGACGGGCGCGACCTCTTTTCGCTGCCGGTGGAACGGGCATGGAGCGCTGTTACAAGCCGTGCCGGCTTCTCGGAACCGGACCCCGATCACATCACACGGTTTGTGGCCGCGCGTGTCGAGGGAAACTGGAAACTGCATGTCACCTTTGACGCGCCCAATCAGATTATCAGCACGTCCCTGTATGATCTGTCGCATGACCCCGGTGAACGCAACGACCTGGCAGCGCGGGAACCCGACCGTGTTGAAGCAATGCAGCGCGCGCTAATGCCCGAGATCATCGCACTGCGGATTGCGAGAACCAATAAATCCACCAGGCAAGGCGAGGCTGCGGCGGCACCACCGCAATGGATATTCCCAGCATCCAGCGCATCCGTTTTCTTTGAGGACCTGCCGTCCCCCCTGAAACTGCGCTGGCGGGGCCAGGAAAATGCCGAATACCGTCTTCAATACCGGGCCGGCAAAGGTGCCCTGGCCCTCGAGGGCGAGATCGCGGTCAACGGTCTGACCCACGATTTCGGGCCGATCACCCGGGAATACTGGAACCGTTATATCGTGCCCTATGGCGTTTTCAGCCTGCGACTCGGCCCCGCGGGGCAAGGCGACGCCTGGGGCCCGTGGCTGACGATCCGGGTCCGGGAGTAACGACCATGACCCTTTCGGCAAACCACCGCTATGCTCTGGCTATCCTCTGCCTTGCAATCGCCTTCGCTGTTTACGGCTATGGCTTCTCCCGCTCGCCAATGATGAACCCCGACCTCCGGGCGCAGCAGGAACTTCTGGCCCGCTACGCAAGGAACCAGGGCAATTTCGCCGAAATCAGGATGCTTGCCGAGGCGTATTGGGAGCGAAACCCGGACGTTGCCAGCGACAGCTATTTTGGCCGGGACGGCAAGATGGGTATTTACGGCGCCAGGGAACACTATGACCGGCATGGCAGGAAAGAAGGCCGGCAATGGGGTCAATAGGATGTCGTTCGTCAGGGCCGGCGCAATTGCAGGTGATAGACCCGGGCATCCAAGCCTTCCAGTCGATCCCGCAGTAGCCTGCTGTCTGCCGGCATCCGGCCCGGGGACCCACCGCGCAGCGACGGCAGCGCCGCCGCATCACCGAAACGGATCTCCAGTTCGACGGGGGCCCGTTCAACATTCACCGCGATCAGTACCAGTTCATCACCGCGGCGTTTCAACAGCGTGCGCACCGGCGTGCCGTCCCGGTTTACATGGACCGAGTATTCCAGACGCGCGGTCGGAGACAGCAGGGCCGGCGCCAGTTCCGCGATTTCCCTATTCAGCCCGGCTATCGCCTGCCACAAGGCCCGGCTCTGAGTGACGGTTTCGGGAGAGACCACCAGTGGATAACGACCATCCCCGTCGTAATCCGGGGAGGGACCGTATGTCTCTTCGGTCCATGGTGCCACGCCAACGACCTGGCCGTCCCGGGTTGCAAAACTGTCGAGGGAAAAATAAAAAATCCCCGTCGCGCCATGCACGATACCAGCATACACCATCGCGCGAAACTCTTCGGGTTTCGGCATCCGCCACCCCAGATGATCGCTTCCGAAGGCCTGGATCACCAGCCAGAGCGGCTTTTTCGCATTGTTCAGACGCACCGCGGTGACCACGCTTTCCGGAATACCGCGCCGCCCGGTCAGGGCCGAGGGGCCCGAATGCCGGATCGGGTAGTTCCAGTGCGCGGAGATATCGCCGGCCGCGTTCCATGCCAGCCAGCGGTCCCGGCGCGGCGGGTCAATGAAAGGGCCGTCCAGCGCCAGGACAGATCGGCCCGGGTCCATCGCATGCAGCGCCGCCTTGCGCGACTGGAAAATCTCGAAGCGGCGTTCCCACTCCGGATCCCAGTCCCGGATCGAGGGATCCTCGTCGAGATACCATGCCAGCAATCCGGGATCATCGCGCCAGCGTAGGACTTCGTCATCCTTCGGGTTATGATAGACAAGCTGCAAGCCGCTGGCCGTGGCGGCGGCCAAGGCCGATTCCAGCGGCTGACCTTCCCAGGTATGAACGGTGTTGAAACCGGCCGCACCCATAAGGTTCATATCGTATGTGCGTCCGCGAAACTGCCCCGCGACGCCATGATAAATACCGATTGGAAAGAATGACCGCTCCGGATCATAGGTTGTCAGACGATGTCCCTGCCGATCCGTATGCGGTACACCGTCCTGGTACACGGCCTGAACCGCATCGATTTCAGGGCTCTCATGCCAAGTGGCCGGATTCCCCGCCAGCACGGCGACAACGGCAATCGCGACTATCCATACAATTCCCATGAAGATGGGTTAAGTCGGGGCCTGCCGCAGGTCAACCGCTTTGGCGTTCTGGAATAGCAAAGCGCGTATTTGACGGGGCTAATGAATGGTCGTCGTCGTACCCGGGACGAGAATATTGACGCCGGTTATCATGCCGTGACCATAAATATCGCCAGCCGGGTCATTTTTGGCCAAACCTGATGAATCGCCCGACGCACAAGCGCCGGCGAGCATTAAAACAGCGAACATTGCAACAATAATGCGCATTAACCAATCCTTTCGAAGGTACATGCATATCAACATATTAAAGTGCGACTGGCAGGATTGAATATCAAGTGCTGCGACTTCCGTGTGGACAGGACGCCTGAACTGAACCTACAACCGGACAATCGGACGAACCGGGAGAACGCTCTTGGATTCAGCGAGCGACGATACGGCGCGACAAGGGGAAACACGGTCTTCGGCACCGACCTGGCGTCACCGGCTTGGCGTGGCGTTCCTGATCGCTGCGTCTGTGAGCCTCCTGATCGTCGGACTGTCGAACAGTAGCGACCTGTTTAGAGCTGCCGTGAACTGGCACCGGCACGGCACGCTGTTCGATACAAAACGTCCCGAATTCGAGCAAAAAGACAGCGCCACATTCCTGTTGGATACCGCCCTTAATAAGATCACCGAGACAATCCGGTCAGCGGAATACTGGACGCGCGATCTTCGCATTTCCGTACTCGGCCCGGACCGGCCTGTGCGCAGCGATATCGTTGTCGTGGCGATTGATGAGCGAACGCTCGACACCCTTCCCTACCGGTCGCCGGTCGATCGCGGTTTTCTGAAAGACGTACTGGATCGCCTCGCGGCATCGGATGTCCGCGCCGTCGGCATCGATATTCTGTTCGACCACGAAACCGAGCCCGAAAAGGACGCCGCCTTTTTTGAAACGCTTCGTTCGTTTCCAAAACCCCTGATTGTCGTATGGGGCGATGCAGATGAACAGGAACAGATCATCACCGAAGACCAGAAAGCCTATATGATTGAGCATCTGGCCGGCGTGAAGCGGGGTTACGCAAACCTGTTGCGCGACCAGAGCGAAATCGCCCGATGGATCAATGTTCGCCACGAGGACGGCGAGGATGACGTTCCGGGGTTTCCGGCCGCAATCGCCCAAGCGCTCGGCAGCCCCATACCGTCGGAAAACAACGCAATCGATTACATTCTTGGCCCCGACCATGAAACCCCGGCCTTTCCGTCATTTTCCGCGGCAACCGTCAAATTCCTGCCCAAACAGTGGTTTGCCGGAAAAATTGTCCTTATCGGCGCGGTATTGCGGGAGCGTGATCGCTACCCGACGCCCCTGGCGGCGGGCTTTGGCCCGAGCATCGGGGTCATTCCCGGCATCGTCATCCACGCCCATGCCCTGGCGCAAATTCTGGACCAGCGTGACCTCGATCTGGCCAGCATCCCCGAGGAAATCATGCTCGTCGTCGGCGTGGCCCTGCTCGGCGCCGCGCTCGCATCGCTGACAATTCCCATCTGGCTCCAGCTCTTTGCCGGCGTTGTGTTCTTCGTTTCGATCGTTACTGCGCTGTGCGTCATCTATTTTCAATCCGGCGCATTGTTTCCGATCGTAACGCCCAGCGCAGGTTTCATCGTCGCGCTGATGGTGATGAGTTTCTTTCAACAGCGCCGGTTCCACGCGGAACGGACCTTTATTCGCGGCGCCCTGTCTCGCTATGTCGCGGAAGGCGTTGTCAAACAGCTCGAACACGAACCCTGGCGCCTGAAGCTGGGCGGCGAACGGCGCACCCTCACCTATCTTTTCACGGACGTCGCGGATTTCACATCGTTGTCCGAGGAAACCGAACCGGCGGTACTGGTGGCTGCCCTGAACGAGTATCTCAATGGCGCCAGCCGCGTGGTACTGGATCTCGGTGGCACGATCGATAAGTACATCGGTGACGCTATTGTTGTGGTTTTTGGCGCCTTCGGTGACCAGGACCGTCACGCAACGCAGGCGGTGCAGTGTGCACTGGCGCTGGACCGCTTTTCACAGCAATTCGCAATGGCACAGCGGGCAACCGGGCTGAATTTCGGCATCACGCGCATCGGCGTGAATACCGGTCCTGCCATCATCGGCAATTTCGGCGGCGACCTGAGGTTCGATTACACGTCAATCGGTGACACGGTGAACACCGCCGCGCGGCTGGAAGGAGCAAACAAGTATTTTGGCACCCGACTATGCGTTTCCGGCGCCACGCTGGATGCCAGCGATGGCGTCAGGGCGCGAAAGATCGGCGACATCATTCTGAAGGGCAAGTCCGAAGGTCTGCCCGTCTGGCAACCCCTGTCAGATGACGACCCCGCACTGGATACACTGGACTCGTACAATGCGGCCTATGATTTGCTCGCCCGCAAGGACCCTGCCGCGATGCAGGCTTTTATGACCCTGGCGCAGGACTCTCCGGATGACGCCCTCGTCCGGTTCCATCTGGACCGTCTGCTCAACAGTCAATTCGGAAGCAAAATCGCACTGGACGAAAAGTAGCGTCGATAAAGAAAATTTGGTCTGTATTAATATTTATGCGATAATAAACAGGGGAGCGGCTATAGCGAAACGTTATAGGTGAGGCATGTTTCAGGCATTTGTTCGATCCCGTCGTCTGATTATAACAAGCGTTGCTGCGGTTGGCATTTTAGTGTCAACCCCCTCATTAGCCCAGTTTTCTGTCGGTTCTACAATCAGTAGTGAGATCAGCCGTACGGTGAGTGGCGTCGTATCCGACGCGATCAGCCAGAATGCGCGTGAAGCACTGCCGCCACTGAACATCCGAACCAGCGCAGGTGCGGTCGGCGCCATGTCCCTGTCGACAAGCGGTCGTTTCATGGTGACAGCACCGAGCGACGCCTCCCTCCGGGTCTGGGACCTTATCAGTGGTATGGAAGTTCGCCGCATTCCCGGCCTCACCCGAACAGCCAGCGCCGTAACTGTCAGTTCAGACGAGCGACGCCTCGCCGCCGTCGATGGCAATAGCGTAAAGGTCTGGAACCTGTTGAGTGGCAAACTGGAACGAGAACTGACCTTTTCCGCGGGCGAACCAACGGTTATCGCCTTCGGCGGCAGCCCCGCGATACTGATGACGGGCGGAACAGATAACACCATCATCCAGTGGGACGCAGAGACCGGCCAACAGACCCGACAGTTCAACGGCCACAATGAAGCCATTCGAACGATCGCATTCAGCGATGACGGCAAAACGATGGCGACGGCGGATGCTGGCGGGACCATATTTGTCTGGGATTTCGAAGCAGGCAGCGCCGGAAACGGGTTCGGTCCGACCGAATCCGGATTGGACATCATGGCGCTGAGCGCCGACGGCAAATGGATCGCCAGTGGTGCCAGGGATGGCGAAGTTGTTCTTTGGGAAAGCGATGGCAGCCGGGTCGGACGTTTCGGCCAACATGACGACCCGCTGACAACCCTCGCCTTCAGTCGAGACGCAAAGCTTCTGGCCTCCGCCGATACCGGCAAGGAGGTCTGGCTGTGGGATACGATCAAGCGCGAGGATATTTTCGAGCTGACAGGCCATAATGACGGGATCGTCGGCGTGGCCTTCGAAGGCCACCATGGTCGCCTGCTCTCGGCGAGTGAGGATGGGATCGTCCGCGTTTGGGATACTGCGAGCGGCAATTGGCTTGCGCAAATTATTTCAACGAAGTCCGGCTGGGCGGTTATTGATGCTGACGGCCGTTTCGACGGCTCAATCGACGCCGTTCGGGAAATCGCCTGGAGCGGCAGTGATGGCGACATTGATCTTGACCGCCTGTCAGACCGGTTTTACCAGACCGGCCTCCTGCCCTACATGCTGGACCCGAACGCCCCGCAGCTGGCGGCCGCCGAACCGGTAAAAGAAGAACAGGCCGCACCGGCACCGAAAGCGGTCGCTGTTCCCGTGCAGCAAACGGTCCGGAGTCTGCCGCCGCCCAGCGTTGTGGAATTGAAAGAGAGCCTCGGCGATGCACCGAAGGTCAAACTGCTGAGCCCGAAAAACGGCGAATCCGTTGAAGGCGAAAGTATCGAGGTCACTCTGCAGGTGATTGACGAAGGCAGCGGCGTGGATGAAATCCGCCTGTTCCATAATGGCCGGGTCGTCACGGACTCCGGCAATCGCGCCGCAACGCTGACCGACCGTAGCGGTAACAAGCGGCTGATCCACAATTTTGAGGTCCTGCTGGCCAACGGCGAGAACCATTTCTCCGCTGTCGCATTTTCGAGCAAGCGGGTCGAGAGTGAAGCGGCGCAAGCAACGATTACGCTGCAGGGTGCGCCCAAAAAGCCGTCTCTGAGGGTCCTGGCCGTCGGCATCAACGAGTACAAGAACCCGGCGTTGAATCTGAATTACGGCGTACCGGACGCGAAAGGCATCCTGAAGGCCTTCGAAAAAGGCGGCGAGGGAATGTTCGAAAAAGTGACGCTGGACGGTGTATTCGACCAGAATGCCACAAAAGCCGCGATCCTCTCCGCGATCCACAACCTGCGCGACAGCGACCCGGACGACGTCGTAGTTGTCTACATGGCAGGGCATGGGGAACTCACAGCAGCCGGCGAATGGTATTTCCTGCCCTACGACGTCATCTATCCGGAAAGAGAGGAGCAGATTACGGCACTGGGCCTGTCGTCCACGGAACTGAACACCGAAATCTCGAAGATCGGCGGGCGCAAGGTGATGCTGCTGATTGATTCCTGCAAGTCCGGCGGCGCCGTAAATGCATTCCGCGGCTTTGAGGAACGCAAGGCCATCCGGCAACTCGCCCGATCGACCGGTATTCACATTGTCGCCGCGACCGCACAGGACCAGTTTGCGGTCGAACTCTCCCGCCTCAGCCACGGGCTGTTCACCTATGCGGTACTGGAGGCTTTGGCCGGCGGCGCTGACGGTGGCCGCAAGGACGGCTTTGTCTCCGTGCGGGAAATGCTCGCCTATATCGAAGACCGCATGCCGGAACTCAGCATGAAGGAACGCTCCAGCCCGCAATACCCAGTGATTAATTCACGCGGTATGGATTTCCCGGTATCGGTGGCGCTGACGAACTAGACGGGATCACGGATTGTTGGAATCGCCGGTGGCGGTTCATAGGGCATGTGTTTGCGTTACGAATACACAATTGATTCAGTTTGCATTCGTCAGCAGGGCGAACGCCTGTGTCAGACAATTGCGTTCCTGCATGTGAATTGCCAGTTCCGCATTATTCCCGGTCTCAGCCGCGATGACATGCAGCCGTATCTCCGATTCCTCCTTGGCCGGCTGACGCAACACCTGATACGCCGCACCGTCCACAACCGGCAGGTTGGACGGCCAGAGCGTTTGCGCCTCGCCTTCCGGCCATTTCACCATTGCCGCCTCGCTGCTGCCGGCGCGGGCGATCCAAAGGCTGCTGACCGGTGCGCCGCCCGGTATCCAGAGGATGGTCGGCTTGCCTGTCACAACGCATTGATCTCCCCCCGAGACAACGTCAATACGGAAGGGGTCCGTCCCGCGGGCAGACGCGGCGTCGCGAATAGCCCCGAGCTGGCTGGAATCGCGTCCCTGCCCCGACACAAGTGTCGACAGCGCGGTGACGAGCTTGCTGGCATCGGCCGATTTGTCGGCGGGATCGGGAATTCCCTTATACGGCCCTTTGAGCTTGATTACCTTGCCGGTAGGGGAAATCAGGCTGATTTTGTGGCCCTTGCGAATGGAAAGTTCCTGTCCGCCATCAATGACCATTCCGGGCTCAAACCCGATAATCGTCGACTCGGTGATAACAAGCTCCGCCGCCTCAATCGCAGTACCCAGAAACATCACTGCCAGAAGGCCGGAAACGCTAAACCGCGATACCATTGCAATCTCCCGGACTGTTTCATTCCCCAGAGAGTATATCCGAAATGCCGCTCAGCCGCAGTGCCAAGGATCACAGGGCAAAAGCAGATGCTTATTCGGGCCAGATCGGACGGTGACAGCCGATCGGCGAGACGGGCCTGACCCAGCGCGCCGGCGTTTCCGACATCTGGATGGCCGGCGCCAGATGCACGACCCGACCAAGCGGACCAATCGATTCCGTCGCCAGGTCAGCAATATCCGCAAGTTCCGGGTCGGGCAGTTGCCGGGCATTCGCCGACGCAGGAATCCGGCCGATTTCCTTGAACCAGTGCGCGGTCTGACACAGCGACAGCCGAACCAGGTAGCTGCCCCCCTCACGGGCGCGACGCGACAGTGCCGTCATCGCACCAAACGCCGCAAGATATCCGGTGGCGTAATCCAGCAGCGAGACCGGCGTATGCTTCGGAGGCCCGCCGGCGCCGCCTTCCAGCGCGATACCCGTGGCGGTCTGTACCAGCGTGTCATAGCCCCGACGCGCCTGCCAGGGGCCCTCATGGCCAAAGGCGCACAACGAGACATAGATGATACCCGGCCGCATTTCGGCAAGCGCCTCGGGTGACAGGCCACGGGCGCCCAGCGTACCCGGTCGGTAGGCCTGGGTGAAAATATCACTTTCACGAATCAGCCCGTGCAGGATTGTCATATCATCCGCTTCACGCAAATCGAGAAACGCCG
>CAXBEC010000041.1:0-11137 GCA_963974145.1 uncultured Alphaproteobacteria bacterium
CCGGCCGTCGCGGGCGTGCAGGTCCAGTGTCAACGCCAGCCGACCCGGCGACATTATGGGATACATGCGGATGATGTTTTCGATTTCCGGCAGCATCGGGTACAGCCGATAGGATGGCAGGCTGTTATCCCAGTACTCCTCGGTGTCCGAAGAATCGTAATAGCTGTGGTTCGCGGTCATGGCGCCATCTGCCTTGCGCGTGCCGGTCAGCATGCGGCCATAAAACAGGAACTGCGTCGGTTGCTCGATTTTCAGGATTCCCCCGGAAACCCCGGCCAGGTCCGGAAAATGCTCCCGAAGCGATATTTCCCGGTTGCCGAGCCGCGGAATGTCCAGCTTGACCGTTGCGGCCCGCTTGCTGTTGCCGCTCGTGAGTTCGAGGTTGAGCACCCCCTGACATCGCTGGGGACCGCTGCTGAACAGGGCAAAGGTGTCTGTCTCCGCGTCGACTCGTATGTCGATGGACGCCTCGCGGACCGGGTGCGCGTTGATTGTGTCATCCTCGAAAACGTCGTTCAGAACACGGTTATAGGCATGGACCGTGTTGAAATGCGCCGGACCGCGGTGATTTACCATGACGGCCGGAAACGGAATGTACAGGTTTTCGGCGGCGTAGAATTCCACGAGGTAGTTGGCCGCGGGCACATCGACCATACCCGTCAGGGGAATGGTATAGACGCGCGGTTCGTCGATCGTCAGTAGCCGGGATTCGATGCGTCCGCCGTCATGGTCAATCGCCGTGATACGGCAGCCGACAGATTTGTAACCGCGCTTCAGCAGGAAATGGTTGATGAAGCTGATCTCCACCTCAGAGCCAGATATTTCGGGTACAGTCAAAGAGGATCGGTGGACGCTGTTCAACGCACCGTCACGATGATAGTCGCGGCGGCCGGATTCGACTTCACGGAAACTTTTCATTGTTGGCGGTCCTGCGTCATTCCTTGATGCAATACGCGGTAGGGGTTGGGCTGCCCGGCAGAATCTTCAGCTTCGGCGCGCCGGGAATGGTGCTGAGGAATTCGTCCACCGCATCGGATTCCCCCCAATTGTCGACAGCGTATTCGTCAAACACAACAATTCCGCCCCGGACGACCCGTGGCCACATGTTTTGCAAGACTGTCAGGGTTGGGGCGTAAACATCAAGATCGCAATGCAGCAGGCTGACACGAAGCCCCGGCCGGTCCGCGATCAGCGCCGGCATCGTTTCGGTAATGTCACCCCGTACAATTTCAACCCTGTTTGATAACCCCTGGCGTTCAACAGCCGCGCTTAGCATCTCATAGGCTGTCACGTCATAGGTCTGCATGTGATGATCCGCGCTTGCTTTTTCATCGGCACGCGCCTGCGGAAAGACCGCTTCGAAGGTATCGAAACTCAATACCCTGGTTCGGGAATTGGGCTGATAGGTCTCCAGCGCATGTGCGAATTGCAGGGTGCTGGTTCCCTTGAAGGCGCCGGCATCAATAATATCACCCGGAACATCGGCAATCCGACGCACCAGCTCGGCACGGGTAAACAGCTTCTGGAACCGGTGCGTATCGCAACGATAGTGGAAGTCGTTATAGGCCGCCCACATGGCTTCATCCGACCAGTCGGACTGTCTGGACATTTCCGTAGCTCCTGTTCTTGCTGCTTACCGGACCCGGAAGATCGGTTCGATGACCGGGCAGGTGAGTTCTTCCTCGAGGGCGCCGCTATCCAGCGACACACGAACGGCTGACAAGGCGTGATCCCAGGCCGCGACGACGGTGGCCATATCCGCATCGTCATGGGCGTAGCAGATATTGTGGCTGCCGAGAGTCAGGACGCCGTGGCGGGTCATTTCGCGCATCCAAAGGGTGCGAATGGCTTCCTTGCGCGCTGCGGGATGATCCTGAAAGGCCACCAGGGTCCAGGGCGCCTTGCCGCACAAAGTAAATACGTTTTGCAGGTCGTGTTGTGCGACGCGCCGGGTAACTTCCGTCGCCAGTCGCTGCCCCGTCTGCCAGATTTTCTCGATCACCGGTTCGCGCCGCATCTTGTCGATAACGGCGATGGATGCCGCAAGTGACAGGGTCTCGCCACCAAATGTGGACGAAAAGAACACTTCACCCATTTCCGCCATCAGGTCGGCGCGACCGACAACAGCGGATATGGACATGCCGTTTCCCATGCCCTTTCCGAAGGCGGCCAGATCCGGTGTCACGCCGAAATATTCCTGTGCGCCACCGAGACTGTAACGGAACCCGGTTACTATTTCGTCGAAGACGAATAATGCGCCATGCTGGCGTGCCAGTGCGGCCAGTTCCGCATGGTAACCGGGCGCCGGTTCGATCGTGCTCATCGGTTCCATGATAACGGCAGCGAATTCACCGGGATATTGTTTGAGCAGCGCGTGCAGCGCGTCGAGATCATTATAGGGAAAGGGGTGGGTCAGGGCGCTGACGGCTTTGGGAATGCCTTTGTTCCGCGATGTCGCGCCGATATACCATTCCTGCCAGCCGTGATAACCGCAAACGGCGACTCTGTCGCGGCCGGTTGCCGCGCGGGCAACCCGGATGCAGCCGCTTGTGGCATCTGATCCGTTCTTGCCGAAACGGACCATTTCGGCACAGGGGATAATTTCGATCAGCCGTTCGGCAAGCTGCGTTTCCAGTTCCGTCGCGAGCGAGAAGCTGATGCCGTTATTCATCTGGTCCCGAATGGCGGCATCAACATCCGGGTCGCGATAACCCAGTGTCACGGAAAGCAGCCCGCAGCCCAGGTCGACATAGGCGTTTCCGTCGACATCCCACACACGGCCACCATCGCCATGGGACAGGAAATATGGTGTTTCGCCCGCCGGGAGCTGGATGGCGCTTTTCGAAAACGTCTGGGAGCCCAGGGGAATGGACTTGCACGCGCGTGCAAGTGCCGTGTCGGAAACGGTGAACGTGCGGTTTTCCGGTACCTGGCCGGAGGCGCTCGCCGCCGATCCCGCATTTCGTTGCTCATCCTTGTTCAAGGCCGATAATTCCGGAAATTTCCGCAATACGGCCAACACTTCGGGATGTGTTACCGGCCGGTTTTTCGGCAGTTCAGCAAGCACGGCGCGCAGAAATTTAAGATCTCTCTCTGTGTCCAGTGTCCAGCGATGATGTTGCAGGCCGGGGATGGAGCAGCCCAAATTCGCAACCTTGAAGCGGCCACGGTTGCGCCGGATGAAGGGGGTAACATGTTCCCGGTCCGCGGCGGCGGTTGCTTCCTGCGATGCACTGGACAGTGCGCCCATGGTAAAGACTTCACAATCCAGGCCGTCCGGCCATGTTGCCGGGTCGACATTGCTGGCGTAATCCGAATTTGTCTGTTCGCGCAGCAAAAGCACCTGTCCGCAGACCGCTGGGTCCAGCAACGGGCAATCGGCGGTCAGCCGCATGACAATTTCGGCATTTTCACCCTTGGCGGCGATGCGCATGCGTTCAAGGACATCGTCTTCGGGACCGCGATAGAAACCTATGTTCCGTTCTTCGCACCATGCGGCGACCGGGTCATCGGATGGGGCGGTAGATGTCGCGACAACCGCCGCGTCGACCCCGGCGATGGCACGCGCCGCCATTACCACACGACCCAGCGTTGTTTCGCCGTGCAGGTCCATCAGAACCTTTCCCGGCAGCCGGGATGACCCCATCCGTGCCTGGATGATCGCGATTGTGCGCATTTGAAAGCTACTCCGCCGAAGCGCCGTTCAGCGCTTCGGTAACAACATCGATCGCGAGGTCGAATGTCATGATTTCCATCTGCTGTTCAAAGGTCAGTGTAACCTCGAAGGTCTCGTCGATCGCGCTCACGATATGGATATGCCGCAGCGAATCCCATTCGGCGCAATTGTCCGGAGACAGTTCAGGTGTTACGCGATCTACAGGCAATTCCAGCACCGTAGCAAACAGCGTTTTCAACTGTTCAGTCAGATTATCGGGTGTCATGACGTGATGTTTTCCATCTCCGGTGCGTCGACGGTGATATGGCGCAGCAGGGGCGCCTGCAGGTCTTGCGGGTTGAGCGTATAGCCGGTCTGTTCACTGCTTTCGGTAATCTTGCGAAAACCTGTTTTTTCGAGAAAGGCAGTAACCTGCTGGTTTCGCGGGCCGTGACGGAAAGTCGCGCCGAGCGTTGAACATCCACGGCGTTCCGCCTGACTGATAGCAAAACGGATCAGGGCCTCCTCTACCTGTCGACCCAGTGCGCGGCAACTGATCACGAGGCTGGCGATCTCCAGCGTATCAGTCGCGTCGCGCAATTCCATGATCGCAATTATGCCATATTCGCCGAACCGGTCCTTCAGCGTGGCCCCGAACAGCCGTTCACCGCCCTGCATAAGGGCTTGGACCTCGTCCGGGGTCGGGCGGGTCAGGGACAGGTTGAACTGGTTCGTCTTGGCAAGAAGCTGGTGCGCCCGATCCGCTGAAGCCGCTACGATGGGCCTAATTTCCAGGTGCAGGTCGAGGCCGGCAAGGAAATCGCCGAGGTCATGCGACCGTGCCTGGACGGACTTGCGCAGGCTTTCGGAGTGGTAGCTGGCGGCCCGCGCCTGATCTTCCCTCGAAATTGCCAGCGTATCGAAGGCGCCGCTGGCAAAAAGTCGATCGATGAATTCAGCGGGGTTCTTGCCGAGTTCAACGACATCAACCATGGGCAGGGCTTCCTGTACGAGAGCGCATTCGACCGGACTGTCATCGGCAAAAACAAAGCTGTCGAGTCCGAGACCCAGCTCTTCCGACATCTCTATCAGGTTACTCGCCTTGTCCTGCCAGTTTACGCGGCTTGCGGAGAAATCATCCCAGGCGAGGGCCATTTCCGGACGCGTTTGAAAGACCGCCTGAGCGTCGGCCTCATTGTTCTTGCTGTTGATCACAAGCAGGATACCGGTGTCGCGCAATTGTACCAGCACACGCTGGAATGCAACAAAACCGGCACCCGGCCATTTGTCAGGGGACAGGACTATACCATCTGTGCCGTCTTCTCCGACAACCCCTCCCCACAGGCTGTTATCCAAATCAATGGCAAGGACCTTGCGACGTGGTTTGAACAGGCAGCCGACATTGCGTGCAACGCCACGGGCAAGGGCGGGCAGGGCCCGGTGTGATATCAGGGTCATATTCGCCAGGTAGCCGGTGCGGTCATACCATTTATCACCGTAAATCCTGGCCCATTCGGGAATATCAAGGCAATGGACATTGGCCAATCGGGCCGCATGCCCGGCAATGCATTGGTTGATTTTCTGAATCAAGGCGGCACGGCCCTGGTATGCCCGGTTACCAAGGCCTAACGCCTGGCTTTCCGGCGGTTCGGCGATCAGTCCAATGAAGAGTGGAAGTGATGACTGATCGCGAAACGACCGTATGGCTGCGTCCAGAAGGCCGACGGCATCATCGGCACTGGTGCTGTCCCAGGGCTGAACGGCCTCGCCATGTAACAGCAGGACAACAGCATTGCTCGCCCCCAGGGATATCGGGTTATGGAGGGCATTGAGCCAGTTGCTGTACTGGATGAAAGTCGGTTCCGCGCGCCACTGTGCCAGGAAGGATTCAATTTCCAGAAAGGGCGCGATTGTTTCGATGGTAAAGGATGAAAGGATCGCAATCTTCTGTGTCGCGGATGGCGCCGGAATCTTTGCCTTGAAACCCATATAGGTTAGCGTCGTCGGCTTGGCGTCCAGGGCTTCACGCAGCATCTTGCGCGCGACCGTCTGTTGGTCGGGATCCTGGAGCAGTGACTGCAGCGGGTGGTCTGTCAGCGTGTTTTCACTCATGGCATTGTCGCTCCGCCATCGAGAACCATGTCATGTCCATTAATGAAGCGGCTTTCGCCACCGGCGAGGAAGGCGACGGCCGCGCCGACATCCTCTATTTCCGCAAGGCGCCTCAGAGGCGTCTGCGCCGCTACAAGCTTGCGCGCCTTATCAGGCACCCGAGCGGTCAGGGGGCTAGCGATAAAATGCGGCGAAACAATATTGGCGCGAATGCCTTTCGGGCCCAGTTCGGCGGCAATGGACCGGGTCAGTGCGCCAGCCGCTGCCTTGCCGGTTGTATAGGCGGCCATGCCTTTCGGTGGCACGCCATTGGTCGCCGTGCTGCCGATCAGGATGAATTGCCCGCCACCGGCGGATACCATGGCCGGCGCGGCTGAAACCAGTAGGCGATGTAATCCGCCCGCCTGGATTTCAAAATGCTGTTTGAATGTTTCCCAATTCGTTTCCAGCGGCGAGGCTGCCGGCAGGCCGGCGGTGGCGCAATGGACGACTAGGTCGGGTGCGCCCAGTTGCCGGATAATCTGTTCGACGCCGGCGCGTACCGAGCTTTCGTCCAGGAGGTCGAGCGCAATACCCCGGGCATTGGTAAATTCCCGGCTGAGGCTCTCCATGGCCAAATGGTTGCGTCCGCAGAGTGCCAGCGTGTAACCGTCTCTGGCCAAGCGTGCGGCAATCGCCTGGCCAATGGCGCCGCCGGCCCCCGCGATCAACGCGACGGGACCGGTTTTCCGGACAGGTCCGGTTTTGACGGTCTCGTTATCGCCAGCAGGCTGCCGGGACA
The DNA here is from genome assembly GCA_963974145.1 of uncultured Alphaproteobacteria bacterium. Taxonomy (GTDB): domain Bacteria; phylum Pseudomonadota; class Alphaproteobacteria; order UBA8366; genus MarineAlpha4-Bin1. Next base: position 6,549 of record CAXBEC010000041.1, read on the forward strand.
GGACGACAACGCTTTCGCCTTCCATGACCGGCTTTCCACGCTGATTCTTCGCCTCGATCTGGAGATGCAAGGTATTGCGGGTCGGCGCGATTTCGGTGACCCGTCCTTCAATGGTCACCCGGTCACCGATATGGACGGTGTCGGTGAAACGGTAGGTCTGGGATGCCCATAATGCCCCGGGGCCGGGCAATCGTGTTCCGATCAGCGTCGATACAAAACTGGCATAGCTCATGCCATGTGCAACTCGGCCGGAAAACCCTAGCGCGCGTGCGGCGGTATCATCCATGTGAATCGGATTATCATCGCCGACGGCTTCGGCAAAACGGTCTATCAGTGCCGCCGTAATGTCGACCGTGATCGACGCGGTTGTCCCGACCTGGGGCAAGTCAGTCGTCACGGCGTCACCTCTTCTGCCGTTCGGCCGCGTTTTTCTGCCCATGTCGTTGCGTTCATGCTCCAGTATGTCGCGGCCTGGTATTTCCCGTCGCCCCAGTACAGGTCGGGGATCTTACCTTCAAAGGTGAAGCCCAGACGCCGGAAATTGAAATTGGACGCGATATGGTTTTCCGTGGTCGCTTCCAGAATCTTCCGCAGGCCACGATCAAAAAATGCAAAGTCACAAATCAGCGAGGTTGCTTCTATCGCCGCATTGCTGCGCCAGTAATCCTTTTCGCCGATCAGGTATCCCATATGCGCAAACAGGTGATTGGGGTCCGCGCGCAGGGTGATGTTTCCGATATACCGGTCGTTTTCTACGGCATGAATACCGAACAGGAACCGGTCCACATGGTCGAATGAATCGATGAATGCCTGCGCATCATCCGGCCCCCGGCCGGCAAAACGAACCTGCAGGTACCGGATGACATCCGGGTCTGCCAGCCATTTCAAATAGGCCTTGGGAAGGCTTCCGCGGGGAATGCGCCGCAGATAGAAGGCTTCACCGGGAACAGTTTCCCGATACGGTGGTCTGTTCCCGCAACGGGGCGCAGGTGCGGGATCAGGGTTTGGGGACGATTGTATCGTCATTGCGATTGAGATATTTCCGTGGCTGGACGCATGCCGGCCGTCGGGATGGAAGCGATAACGGCGTCGGCCGCGGCCGCGCCGGCATCCTTTATTGGTGCGGCGATATAAGCCTCGACCAGGGCTTTACGGGCCGTGGCCCGGGCGGCCCATTCCTGTTCTATTTCCGCTATCGGCCGTGACAAAAAGGCATGAAGCCGCTCGTGGAAATCCGGGGCCTGCTGATCGAAGAGGAACATGCCGTCCCGGAAGAGCGGCAGGACATCGTCATTCAATGGCATGAACTCTGCGCTGTGAATGTATATCGTTGGCTTTCCGGACATCAGGCACCAGGAAACCGTGCTCGTCGCACCGGAGGTGATGAGCATACTCGCGCGGCTGGCGACATAACGCAGGTCCAGCCTGTCACTATAGGCGGTAACATTCGCAGTCGCAGCGATCTGCGCGGCGATTGGGTCAGGATCAAGATAGCGGATGGCGGGATACGGCTTGTAGGTGGCGAACACATCTGAAATCAGCCTGCGTTCATGTTCATACAATGCAACATCGGACAGCCCTCTGTGCAAACGGCCCATATTGCTCTGGTACAGTCGCGTGGAAATATACCAGATGGCTGTTTCCGACACGCGAGCCATCAATCTCGGCTGGCGGCGATAGTCCTCTGGCATTCCCACTGTCACGGCCTTGCCGCGTCCATAAGGGTTTCTGTTGAATAGCGCCGCGGCGCTCTTGTTGAACGTCAGGGCGAGGTCGCATGCGGCATTCTCATGACCAAGGCCGTATCGTTCCGTTCGTTTGCTTATTTCCGGAGTCACGCCATGCTGCATGGCGATCAAGGGGATATTGCGTTCCCGTAACGCGGCGTGAAATGCGGCGGCTTCAGGCGTGACAAGCAGGTTTGTGATTGCCGCTTTCACGCGCTGATATTCCGTTCGGTCAAGAATGTCGCGCCAGCGGAGCAAGGCGGTGCTGAAATTATGGACGGCGCGGCAGACAGCGGTTTCCGCTTGTGATTCCAGCGCGGGCAGGGACGCTGCGGGAAGCAGGCCTTCAAAATGTCGCCGGATGGCATTTCCGGTCAAAGTCCGTATGCGGGTATCAGCTTCGGACAGGGGGGACACGTCAGAAGACCGCGGCAGGCTGATGCTGCGAAGCGAAAACCCCCGGGACAGCAGCCGGGCGCCAGCTTCCTTCGTCAATTCGTTTTCACGCAGAACAAGGATTGTGCCGCGTGACAGCCCGTCCGGCGCGTAGTCCCAGAATATTCTGCCAAGGCGGTAAAACATCGCGCTCATGCTCGCCTGTTGAAGCCGAGTCAAAAGCGGCGGTGTGGGCGGTGTCGGTTCGCGGACTTCAGGAAGGGAGGACGCCGGTATATCGTAACAATGCATGTCCTTTTCGCCCTGCAGGATATCGGCGACCCGGTAACGGAACCGGTTTTGCTGGTTCGCATCACTATGGCTGGAGGTCACAACGGCGACCGGTCCTGTAAAATCCTCGTCGCGTAGGGTCGCCGCAGCGAACAGATATCCCTGAAAGTCACCGAACAGCGTTCTGCCGCCGACAACCGCAATGTCATCGTCATTTGCATGCCCGGTGCGTAAACCTGTCGCAATGTCGTCGGCTGCCGCCAGCAGGGCGTCTTCCAGGGCGGCAATGCAGGGACCGGACAACCGTTCATGCGCCGGCTGGGCATCAATCGATTCGTCTGCCAGAATTGACGGTGCAACCGTCCGGACGGGCACGTCACGCGGCAAACCGTGTTCCCAGGCGATCTGCAATGCGGCCCGGCAATCCGCATAAACCACACGGGGCCTTGCGGGCGGGGCCGAATCGACAGGCTTCGAAATTCGATCGTCCAATAGTTCAGTCATGTTCACATGCCGATGCAAGTGCTTCAACGACGCGTGTCACATCATCGGGTGTCATATCCGGGAATAACGGCAACGACAGCACGGAACTGAAATATCGCATCGCGCCGGGAAGTTCCGGCGCACCATATCGCTCACTGTAATACGGCTGAAGGTGAACCGGAATATAGTGGACCTGGCTCCCCACACCTTGCTCGCCGAGCCGCTTCATCACGCTGGCCCTGTCCCGGTGGAGCGCGGAAAAATCGATCCGTACAACATACAGGTGCCAGGCCGGATCGCACGCGGCGACGCGACCGACGGGTTGCACAATATTGGACAGTTTTGCAATCTGCCGGTCGCCGAGTGAATGGCGCTCAGGCGGTAATTGAAACCCGGTTCCTGCATTTCATAATGCCAGGGATTAGGGGATCCGTCATCTGCATAGGCCAGGCCGTGCATGGCAAAACCATCGGCGCTGCGGATCATTCCGTGATTGCGAAAGGTCGCGAGGCGCCTGGCGAAGTCGTCATTCCCCGTCGTAACCATGCCGCCTTCGCCTGTGGCGATTGCCTTCACGGGATGTGTTGAAAAAATCGCCATGTCGCTATGTGTGCAGGCGCCGGTTTTGATCTCCAGGCCAGTGCTAGTCCGGGTCGTTGTGCCGAGCGCGTGGCATGCGTCCTCCACCAGAAAGAGGTCGTGCGCGCTGGCAATATCAGACAGCCGTTCCATGTCGACACACTGGCCATTGAGATGTACCGGGAAAATTGCCCGGGGGACAAAACCCCGCCGTTTCGCGTCGGCTATGGCGTCCATTGTCGTTTCCGGTGTGAGCAGGCCGGTTTCCGCGTCGACATCGGCGAAGACAACTTCGGCGCCGACATAACGGGCGGCGTTCGCTGTGGCAAGGAACGTGACCGTAGGCACGATGACAGCATCACCCGGGCCGAGGTCGAGTGCCATCGCCGCCAGATGCAACGCAGCTGTACCGCTACTGCAGCTCACCGCATGTCTGGCGCCTGTCCGGGCGGCGAAATCCGTTTCATAGTCCGTCACCGCCGGGCCCGTAGTCAGGTAGTCGCTTCGCAGCACACGGGTCACTGCATCGATGTCATCGTCATCGATGCACTGTCGCCCGTAGGGCAGGAACGCGGAAGCCTTGTCTGTCAAGAAGCGAACTCTTTCAGGTAATCGGCGAACATGGCGTCGTCGATCCATTCGTCATTGGTGTCGCTCGCGTAGCTGAATTCATCATCGACAGGCGTCGCATCTGCGGACCGGTGGGATTCATGTGTCCAGAAGGTCAGGGATGGCTCAATGATGAAGCGGTCGGACAGGGCAACCGTTGAGCGGGCGTCGTCCGCGGTCACCATGACCTCGTGCAGTTTCTCACCAGGCCGAATGCCGACTATCTGCTGCTGCAGATCGGGTGCCATGAATCGGGCAAGATCCACCATTTTCAGGCTCGGAATCTTCGGTACGAAAATTTCGCCGCCGCGCATGAGCTGTAATGATGACAGGACAAAATCAACACCCTGCTGCAGGGTAACCCAGAAACGCGTCATCCTCGGGTCGGTTATCGGCAGGCTGCCGGTGCCTTCGCTGATGAGCTTGCGATAGAGGTCAACAACGCTGCCGCGCGACCCGATGACATTGCCATACCGCACGACGGAAAACCGCGTGTTCCGGGTTCCGCTAAGGTTGTTGGCCGCC
>CAXBEC010000042.1:0-10974 GCA_963974145.1 uncultured Alphaproteobacteria bacterium
CGAGATCGTCCGCCCCGCCGATCTGGGACTGGAACGGGCCGACATCGCAGTGCTGGGCGAGGGGGCTGCGGGCCGCCTTGCCGGGGCCGGCAATACGAATGCCGTCCGGATGCGGATCGCCGAACTGATCGAAGATGGCGAATACGGCGCCTATGGCTATGGCGACGAAACGCTGGAGATGATCGCGGATCAGTTCCGCCGCTTCGCCAACGAGCAGGTCATTCCCCATGCCCATGAATGGCACCGCAAGGATGAACTGATCCCGATGGAGGTCATCGACCAGATGTCGGAAATGGGCGTCTTCGGCCTGACGGTCCCGGAAGCATATGGCGGGCACGGGCTGGGCAAGGTCGCGATGTGCGTCGTCACCGAGGAGCTGTCGCGCGGCTATATCGGCGTGGGGTCGCTGGGGACGCGGCCGGAAATCGCCTGCGAACTGATCCGGCTGGGCGGGACCGAGGCGCAGAAGGAAGAATGGCTGCCGAAGCTGGCCTCGGGCGAGATCCTGCCGACCGCGGTGTTCACCGAACCGGGCACGGGTTCCGACCTGGGCAGTCTGAAGACCCGGGCGGTGCGCGACGGCGATTCATACCGTATCCACGGCAACAAGACCTGGATCACCCATGCGGCCCGCACCGACATGATGACCCTGCTGGCGCGTACCGATGCGGATGAGCCCGGCTACAAGGGACTTTCGATGTTCATCGCGCCGAAACCGCGCGGCACGGCCGGCGATCCGTTTCCGGCGGCGGGCATGTCCGGCGGCGAGATCGAGGTTCTGGGCTATCGCGGCATGAAGGAATACGAAATCGGCTTTGACGGTTTCGAAGTGGATGCCAGGCATCTGCTTGGCGGCCAGGAAGGGCAGGGGTTCAAGCAGCTCATGGCCACCTTCGAATCCGCCCGGATCCAGACCGCGGCACGCGCCGTCGGCGTGGCCCAGCGGGCCATGGAGCTGGCGCGGGAATATGCGGTGGACCGGCAGCAGTTCGGCAAATCGATCTACGGGTTCCCCCGGGTCTCCGGCAAGATCGCCTGGATGGCGGTGGAAACGATGATGGCGCGCCAGCTCTCCTATTTCGCGGCGCGGGAGAAGGATTCGGACCGCCGCTGCGATATCGAGGCGGGCATGGCGAAGCTGCTGGCGGCGCGGGTGGCCTGGTCGAACGCGGATAACGGCGTGCAGGTGCATGGCGGCAACGGCTATGCGGCGGAATATGAAATGAGCCGGATCCTGTGCGATGCGCGGATTCTGAACATTTTCGAAGGGGCGGCGGAAATCCAGGCCCATGTCATCGTGCGCGGGTTGCTGGAACGGCGAAACTGACGCCGGAAAATTTCTTTACCCGGACGTGCTTTTAATTCGCGCATAACAGCCTACATCCTTCTCCAATTCCGAACATTCTTCAAAGGACGGTTCCATGGCGACTGACTCGGCTGCGGTATCTGGCGTCAACCCGGCAATCATGACCTGGCGGGGCCCGCTTGGCCTGCCGGAATTTGCGAAAATCGACGACAGGGATTTCGAAACGGCGTTTGCCGCGGCGTTGCCCGCGCATCTGGCCGAAATCGAGGCGATCGCCAGTAATCCCGACGCGCCGACATTCGAGAACACGGTCGTGGCGCTCGAGCGCGCCGGCGAATTGCTGACCCGGGCGTCGGGCATTTTCTGGAACCTGTCCGGGTCGAATACCAACGACACCCTGCAGGCGCTGGAGCGCAAGCTGTCGCCGGAATTTTCGCGCCATTACTCGGCCATTACGATGAACCGCGCCCTTTTCGAACGTATCGAAACCCTGTACCAGAACCGGGACAGTCTTGGTCTCGATGCCGAGGGGCTGCGTGTTCTCGAACTAACCTGGAAATCCTTTGTGCGCTCCGGCGCGCAATTGAGCGAAGCGGACCAGAAGCGCCTTGCGGGCATCAGCGAGCGCCTGGCGACACTCGGAACAACGTTTTCGCAGAATGTCCTCGCCGATGAACGTGATTATGCGCTGGTGCTGGAATCCGCTGACGATCTGGCGGGGTTGCCGGATTTCCTGGTCGCCAGCATGGCGGCCGCAGCGGCGGAACGCGGCCATAAGGGCAAGCACGCCGTGACGCTGTCCCGGTCGATCATCGAGCCTTTCCTGACATTTTCGACACGGCGCGATTTGCGCGAAACTGCATTCAAGGCCTGGGTGGCGCGGGGCGAGAATGCCGGTGACCATGACAACCGCCCCATTGTCGCCGAGATGGTGAAGCTTCGCGCCGAAAAGGCAGCCCTGCTGGGCTATGACAGCTTTGCCCATTTCAAGCTGGACGACACCATGGCCAAGACGCCGGAGAATGTCCGCGGTCTGCTGGAAACGGTTTGGGAAAAGGCCTGCACACGCGCGCATGAGGAAGCCGCGGAACTGGCCAAACTGATCGCGACGGAAGGCCATAACCACGCCGTCGCGCCCTGGGACTGGCGCCATTATTCGGAGAAAGTGCGCGCCGCCCGATATGCGTTCAATGAGGCGGAGGTCAAACCGTATCTGCAACTGGAAAAAATGATCGAGGCCGCATTCCACACGGCTGAGAAGCTTTTCGGCCTGACCTTCCGCAAGCATGAAGACGTGACCGCCTATCATCCCGACGTGCGCGTGTTCGAAGTGCTGAATGCGGACGGCAAGCGGGTCGCCGTTTTTCTGGGCGATTATTTCGCGCGGCCGTCGAAACGTTCCGGCGCCTGGATGAGTGCTTTTCAGGGCCAGCACCGGCTCGATGGTGGCGGGCAGACGCCGATCATCGTGAATGTCATGAACTTCGCCAAGGCCCCGGCCGGCGAGCCGATCCTGATCGACATGGACGACGCCCGCACGCTGTTCCACGAATTCGGCCATGCGCTGCACGGCATGCTGTCGGATGTAACCTATCCGTCGATCGCCGGCACTTCGGTCAGTCGCGATTTCGTCGAACTTCCCTCGCAGCTTTACGAACACTGGCTGACCGTGCCGGAAGTGCTGCAGCAGTTCGCCGTGCATTACCGGACCGGCGAGGCGATGCCGCAGGCGTTGCTTGAAAAGCTTCAGGCGGCGGGGAAGTTCAACAAGGGATTCGCGAATGTGGAGTTCACCTCATCGGCGCTGGTCGATATGGAATTCCACGCGCTGAATCCGGACCAGGCCGCGGCGGTCGATCCCATGGCGTTTCAGGCCGACGTCCTGTCGGGGCTGAAGATGCCGGAAGAAATCGTCATGCGTCACGCGACACCGCATTTCGCGCATGTTTTCGCGGGTGACGGCTATTCCGCCGGATATTATTCGTATATGTGGTCCGGCGTGCTGGATTCGGACGCGTTCCAGGCCTTCGAGGAAGCGGGCAATTCCTTTGACCCGGAGACCGCCGCGAAGCTGAAGCAGTTTATCTATTCCTCGGGCGGATCGATGGATCCCGAAGACGCCTATATCGCCTTCCGGGGCAAACTGCCGACACCGGATGCCCTGCTTGAAAAGGAAGGGCTGAACTGACGCATTGACGTTCTCTCAGCGGGTTTCGGTTGTTCGGAGAGGTTCTAGCCGGCTGCCGCTCTGGCCTGGCGAATCCGTGTAATGCCGCAGTCGCGAAGAATCATTGGGGTCAGTAACGCGGCGCCGTCACGGTTCAGATGGTCGGCATTTCTGAAATAGCTGTAATCGTTAATCGTGCTCCAGTACGAGGTGTAGGTCGTGTGAAACTCGCTGGCCAGATTGCGGAAGGCCAGGCGAATTTCGGCAAATTCGGGCGCCATGTCCGAGGTCATACGGCGGTGTATCGGCGCCACGGGATATTCGACCATACAGACGGCGATATTGCGCTGGCGCAGCAGATCCAGCATTTCGCGATAGGCCTGGAAATGGGGCGACTGTGTCAGGGGTCGCGTAACGCGGTGTTCCTGCACGCGTTTGCGAATGGTTTCTTCCGCCTTCGCGTCTTTGGGTTCGCTCATTTTATGGTCGCTCAGCAGGCTGCCATAATCCGAGAACTCGCCACTCAGTTCCAGGCTTCCCTTGCTGAAATATTGTCTGACGTACCAGCCGAGGCGCTCCCGCAGATACGAGTCGCTCCACATATAGGATTGCGGGGCGCCGGCCAGTAACGTGCCGTAATCCCGTCGTCCCTTGGTGCTGTAGCGGTATTCGGCGAACATGTGCGGCGAGGCCTGCAGGATAACGGACTGAATTTCGGGATGTTTCTCCAGCAGAAATTGCAGCTTCTGCCGCATCTGCGGAATATTCTCACCCGCGAGGCCGAAGTTCAGAACATTTTCCGATGCGAGGACATCCTGCGATGTGTGGGAATCGCCGATCAGGACAGCGGGCACCTTTTCAAGCTGCTGGAACAGGCGTTGTTGCAGGTAATAGGGCGAGACGGCGGCGACGCGGGTGCGCAGGAAAACCTCGGACCAGAGGAGGAACAGGAATCCGATGAGCCCCGCCGCCAGCGCCATGCGCAGCAGGAACCGTCCGTCGAAGCCGGTCCTGTCAGAACTGGAAGTAGATGAATTCACTATAGGTTCCCAGAAAAATTCCTATGACACAGGCGCTGGCACCAATACCGCACGCCCAGGGCAGCAGGACCCGCTCCTTCAGTCCCAGCCCGTTGGCTTCCCAGCGGGTCATCAGTTCGTTGGTATTCGGAATGATCCATGACATCACGAGTGCGGCCCAGGTCAGGATCGCCAGTGTCACGAGCGCGGGTATCTGTGCGGCGAACTGCCCGTCCGGCTGGTTCAGTCCCAGCATGGACTGGGTCATGGTGATGAATTCGCCGACCGACCCGGCCCGGAACATCACCCAGGTGAACACGACGAACAGGAATGTCGCGCCGATGGCGAGTGACCGGGGGGGCCTGATATTCGCCAGTAACGGCGCATGCTGCGCCCAGTGCGTCGCGCCGAGTAGCACGCCATGCGCGCCGCCCCACAAGACGAAGGTCCATCCGGCGCCATGCCACAACCCGCCGAGCAGCATGACAACCACCATGTTGGCAAAACGACGCAGCTCACCGGCGCGATTGCCGCCGAGCGGGATATACAGGTAATCGCGCAGGAACCGCGACAGGGTCATGTGCCAGCGGCGCCAGAAGTCGATGATCGACGTGGCCCGATAGGGAGAATCGAAATTCTGCGGCAGTTTCAGTCCAAACATGAGGCCCAGGCCGATTGCCATGTTGGAGTAACCGGAAAAATCGAAATAGATCTGGAAGCTGTAGGAAAGTGCGGCAATCCAGCCCTGTGTCGCGCTGACAACGATGCCGGCAGCATTGTCGTTAAAGATGGGGGTCGCCAGAGATGCCAGGTTGTCGGCCAGCAATGTCTTCTGGGCCAGCCCCATGGTGAATACCACAAGGCCGAGCGCGAAGCCGGGAGTCAAAAAACGGCCGAAACTGTCGGCGTCATATTGTGCCTTGACCTCCTCGAACCGCACGATGGGGCCGGCGATCAATTGCGGGAAGAAACTGACGAAGAAGGCGTATTCCCACCAGGACGACGCACGGGGTGATCCCCTGCTGCAATCCACAAGGTAGGAAATCTGCTGGAACGTGAAAAACGAAATGGCGAGGGGCAGAATGATATCGCCCAGGCGCAGCGATGACAGGCCGATATCGGCCAGCGCGCCGAGAAAGAAGATCGTGTATTTGAAATAGCCGAGCAAACCGAGATTCAGGCCGATGCCGCCCCACAGCAACAGGCGGCGATTGCCGGGTGACTGAATCCGGTCGAACCCGTAATTTGCGATCAGGTAATTCGCCGTGATCGACCCGATCAGCAGCGGCACGTAAAGCGGGTTCCAGACCCCGTAGAACACCACGGAAATACCGGCGATCCAGATGAACAGCAGGCGCCGGGAACCGAACCGTCCCAGAATATAGAACCCGGTCAGCGCGATTGGCAGGAATAGCAGCAGGAAAGATGTCGAGTTGAACAGCATCGTCAGGCCTGTTCCGTCTGCGTGCGCCTGCGGAAAAACCGGCCGGCGATGGTGGCAAGCGGGTGGGTCCACAGGGCAAAGACGCTATTGAACGGGCGGCCTTCTTCCCCAAGACCGAAATTCAACGCTTCCGGTTGCGGTGTGGTCGTATAGAGCGATCCGAATACCCAGTCCCAAAGCGAAAAATGGACGGCATAATTCCTGTTGAAATGGGCCGGATTGTCACTGTGATGAATCTGGTGCTGCGCCGGGCTGGATACGATGTGTTCCAGCGCGCGCCCGTAGGAAAACCAGATATGGCTGTGCCGCAGATTGCCGCTGACCAGATTTGTAAACAGCACGATGACGTTCAGGCCAAGCAGCTTCGTGGTTTCGACATCATTCCAGAAGTACGAAAAGACGCCGAGGACGAGCCCCGAAAGCGTGATCGTAAAAGACGCATTTATCAGGGATTCCAGCGGGTGTATGCGCAATGCCGTTGCCGGATTCAGGACTTCGGCAGAATGATGCACCTTGTGCAACTGCCACAACATCGGAATTTCGTGATGGAAACGATGGCTCCAGTAATTGCCCAGATCCGCGGCCAGGACAACGCAGAGACTGTAGCCGACGAGCAGGGGCATTGTCGGCGTGGCGGCAATGGGGGGACCGGCGATGGCGGTAAATACCAGCAGGATCCCATGCGAGATCGCGACGGAGGATAGCAGCAGCGGCGTGACCAGGACGGCTTTCAGGCCGGCATTCAACAAAAGATATCGATAATCCAGCAGGGATGAGCGGTGCAGCCAGACATCGCGCAGCCGGAGGTACTTCAGGAAATTCCTGATTCCCGCGCGTTCGCCGGGGTCGCGCTGATAGAGGAAGCAGGCATAGCCGACCAGCAGCATTGTCAGCAGGAATGGCCAGGAAAACCGGATTGCGCCATCTGCAAACAGCAGGATTGGTTTGAACGAACCCACCAGGAAGGTCACGATGAACTGTTCCACCGAGTCCGGGAAGGTAGTGATCAGGGATAGCGGCGCGTCTTCAGGTATTATTGGCATTGTGCCGACCCAGTCCTCGATCGGTTCCAGCTAAAACCGCCTGAATTGCAGCGGTTTCCGATCCGAATTATTTCTTTGCGCCCCTGGGAAAGCTTAGGCGCAAGACATTAATTTTCCGTTACTACAGTTTTTGACTGTGTATCGCCCGACCCATTGCAACGGGTTTGTCAGCGCTCCCGAAGGCTTTCATCCTTGTAGCGCAACAGGGGTGACATCACGAATTCGATGATCTGGCGCTGGCCGGTCTGGATTTCCACCGTGACGGCCATGCCGGGGCCGAGCGGGACGTCGCGGCCATCGACGCGGATTGTCGTGCTGTTCAGCGCGACGCGGGCGGCATAGACCGGACCCTGCTCCTGTTGCTCCTCGACCACGACGGCATCGCCGGAAACATGGGTCAGCGTGCCTTCGACGATGCCGTATTTGGTAAAGGGGAAGCTCTCCACCTTGATTTTCACGGGCTGGCCCGCCTCGACAAAGCCCTTGTCCTTGTTCTGGACCATGGCCTCGATTTCCAGCGGCGCGTCGGCCGGCACGACAACCATCAGGACCTGCGCCGGTGTGACGACGCCGCCGACCGTATGGACGGCCAGCTGCTGCACAACGCCATCGACGGGCGCCACGAGATTGCGCAGCAATTCCCGCTGGCCCGCCTTGCGCAGCGCCAGTTCCGCGGCGATGGCCTTGTCCTGTGCGTCGACCATTTTCACCAGGGCGTCCCGCTTGGCCTCGGCCTCGACCCGATGGCGTTCCTTCACCATGCTTTGCATGCCGGCTTCCGATTCCGCCAGCCTGTGGCCCTGAATGGCAACATTCTGGCGCTGTTCGATCAGGACCTGATGTACTTCCAGCCATAACCGTCGCGGCGCATTACCGTCCGCGGTCAGTTTCTTCAGCGACTCATCGCGTTCCTGCACCAGCGGGATCGTCGCTTTCAGCTTGGCGATTTCGGCCTTGATGGCCTCACGGTCCGCGACGCGCCGGGCGAATTCGCCTTCAAAGGACGCGACCTGGGCCTGATAGGCGAAGATATCGGCACGCAATTGCTGTTCCTGCAGCGCAATCTGCGATTCGCTGGCGCCTTCCGGTGCGATAAATGTGGGGTCCTTGCCATCCAGCGCACGCAGATAGGCACGCAGACGCGCCATTTCGACCAGTGCGGCCACTCGTTCGCGCTGCATCTGTTCCTTGTCGACCTCGCTTTCCGTCGGGTCGAGCTCGATCAGCATTTCGCCCTGCTTCACCGACTGGCCGTTGCGGACATGGATCGCCCGGACAACGCCGATTTCCAGGGGCTGAATGGTCTGGACGCCGCCGGTCGGTACGATCCGCCCCTGCGCGATGGCGACGACATCAACCTTGCCGAAAATGGCCCAGACAACCGCGATGGTGAAAAACGCCGCCATGGTCAGCGCCACGGCCCGTGCCGCGGGGGACGCCGGCGTCTCCATGATTTCGATGGCGGCCGGCAGGAAGGCCAGTTCGTCCCTTGTCCGCCGGCGCGGTGTTTCCGCGCGGGATCCCGGACCCTTTTCCTTTTGCGGCGCCAGCACGGGCGCGTCCGGCTTATTCGGCGGCATCGGGTGTGCCTCCATCCTGCAGCCGGTACAGCCGGGCGTATCGGCCGCCGGTCTTCAGCAGTTCGTCATGGGTGCCGGATTCGACGATCTGTCCTTCCTCGACGGTGACGATGCGGTTGGCCCGCCGCACGGTGGACAGCCGGTGAGCGATAATCAGGACCGTCCGGCCCTGGCTGATCTGCGCCATGTTCTTCTGGATCGCGTATTCGGATTCGTAATCCAGCGCGCTGGTCGCCTCGTCAAAAATCAGGATGCGCGGGTTGATCGACAGGGCGCGGGCGATGGCGATCCGCTGCCGCTGCCCGCCGGACAGCGAGGCGCCGCGTTCGCCGATCATGGTGTCATAGCCTTCCGGCAGTTGCAGGATAAATTCATGGGCGCCGGCAAGCTGCGCCGCATGCACGACCCGCTCCATCGGCATGCCCGGGTCGGCGAGTGCGATATTGTCGCGGACCGTCCGGTTGAACAGGACGTTTTCCTGCAGCACCACACCGACCTGCCGGCGCAGCCAGGCGGTATCGACCATCGCCAGGTCGACACCGTCGATCAGCACCCGACCGCTTTCCGGCACGAACATGCGCTGCGCCAGTTTGGCCAGGGTGCTCTTGCCGGAACCGGAGGGGCCGACAATGCCGACGACTTCGCCCGGCTGGATTTCCAGGTCGATCCGGCGCAGCACTTCCGGTCCGTCCGGTGTGTAGCGAAAGGTCACGCCGTCAAAGCGGATCTGGCCGCGGATCGGGGGCAGGGTGCCCCGGTTCGGATTGTAGGAAGGCTCGGTCGGCACGTTCAGGATATCGCCCAGCCGCGCCACGGAAATCCGTGCCTGCTGGAAATCCTGCCACAGGGAGGCGATGCGCAGCACCGGGCCGCTGACCCGGGCCGCCAGCATGTTGAAGGCGACAAGCTGCCCGACGGTCAGGTCGCCGGTAATGGCTGCCTTGGCGCCGATATACAGGGTGATGCCGATGGTCAGCTTGTTGATGAACTGGGCCGCCTGGCCGGCGATGTTGTTCAGGTTGTTCGACCGGAAGGAGGACCGGACATATCCCGCAAGCTGTTCTTCCCAGCGGCGCTGCATTTCCGGCTCGACCGCCATGGCCTTCAGTGTTTCGACGCCGTTCACCGATTCCACGAGGAAGGCCTGGTTTTCCGCACCGCGCTGGAATTTCTCCTCCAGCCGGGTACGCAGGATCGGCGTCACGATCACGGCGAGCGCGATGTAGAACGGGATGGACGCCATGACGATCAAGGTCAGGGTCACGCTGAACTGCCACATCACGATCAGGAAGACGAAGGTGAAGAACAGGTCGATGACCAGCGTCAGCGCCGAACCGGTGATGAAGTTGCGGATGGTTTCCAGTTCGCGCACCCGGGCCACGGAATCGCCGGTCCGGCGGGCCTGGAAATAGGCCATGGGCAGATCGATCAGGTGCCGGAACAGCCGCGCGCCCAGTTCCACATCGACCCGGCTGGTGGTATGCGAAAAGATAAAGGTGCGCAGCGCACCCAGCACGACCTCGAAGATCGAAATCACGATCAGGCCGAAGACCAGCACATCCAGCGTCGTCAGCCCGTGATGGACCAGTACCTTGTCGATGACGACCTGGAAGAACAGCGGCGTGATCAGCGCGAAGAGCTGCAGGAAAAACGACGCGATCAGGACTTCGCTGAAAATCCGGCGATAGCGCGACAACACGGGGATGAACCAGCTGATATCGAATGTGCCGCCCTTGCCCAGCACCGAATGCCGGCGCGTCACCAGCACGAGCCGGCCGGACCAGCGCGCCTCGAATTCCGCCCGTGTCAGGGTTTCCGGTCGTCCGACGGCCGGGTCCTGGATCAGGGCCTTGCCGCTTTCAACGGCCGCCAGGATGAAAAATCCGCCATCCGCGCCTTCGGCAATTGCGGGCAGTTGCAACTTTTCAAACCGGTCCCAGCCGGATTTGACGGTGCGGGCCCGCAGGCCGAGGCGCCGGGCCGCGCGGACCAGCGTATCCGCCCCCAGCGTCTTGCCGGATTCAGCGAATTCGTGCCGCAACTGCGCGGCGTCTCCCGGCATGCCGAAGAAGCGCAGCAACAGCACAAGGCACGCGGCGCCGGTATCCGGTGCTATGGCCTCTTCTTCCTGCACGCCATTTTCTGCTGACATCTATTCGGCAATTACCCTGTTCGGCGAGTTGTTCTCGCACTGGTAGGCATTGTTAAGACATGCCCTTTCCAACGGCAAGAATTGCTTGGTAATGGCATGACAGCGAATCTGGGTCGGAACTTTTGAAACACTCCAAATCGTTGTACATTGCCAATGATTAAAGAGTGACTGCTTCAAGGCTTCAAAAAGAAAGCGGGCAGAAACAGGGAGATTTGATGAACACTAAGACATATGGGATCGGCATTGCCGGAACGGGGCTGATC
>CAXBEC010000043.1:0-10830 GCA_963974145.1 uncultured Alphaproteobacteria bacterium
GCGAATGGTATTGCGCAGCTTCGAACCGACACGCTGATAGGCTTCGTGGACCTCGGACTGGAACATCTTGCTGAACGCCAGTTCAACGGAAGTCGACATTGTGTCCCTTCTCCTTGGATTTGAATTTCAGATATTTTGGTGAAACGCCTGGCCCGGTTATCGCGTGTGGCGGCGCAATGCCGCCTGCGGCCGGGCTCAGGCGTCGTATCGGCAAGGGCCGGTTTGGCGCCGCATGGCGTCAGGCTGGACGGACCGTTTCGGCAATCGGGCCTCAGGGTCGCGTGGCCGGAGTCGCCGGAGCGCGGCGGTACCGGTTATCCTGCCGGAATGGAATCTGGCTCGTTCGGTGTCGCGGGATCGCGTGTTGCGAACCGCGTCAAAATCATGCGGGCCGGCCGGTGGAAAATGCCGCCAACACCCGAAAGGCCCAGCCGCGCGCCGCCATGGCGGTTAATCAGCGGTTCCATGGGTCGCAGCGGCGGTGTGCACGCCAACCGCGAGGCGCAATCCGGGTGTTGATGGATTAAGTATAAGGAATTTTTTCCTCTTTGTCAAGGAAATATTGACGCTCTGGTCGCCGAAACGGCTTTCGCCCGGTTATCCGCCCTCACCGGGATAGAGCTGCCTGAAGCCGCCGGCCACCCTGGCGACATGCGCGGGGTCGCGGTCACGCCAGTACCGGGGGTCGCGCATCATGCCGCGCAGTTCAGTTTCCGCCCCGGCCAAATCCGCTGCGGGTTCGGCGAGGTCTCCGGATGCCTCTTCGTCACCTTCGGTCAGTGGTGCGAGGATGTCCCACATCTGCTCGCCAAACGCCTTCGCGAAGAGCGATGCGACGCGCGGTGTTATGACCTCATCCAATTCTGCCAGTTCCTGTTCCGTCAGGTTCTCCGTAAGTGCCTCTGCAATCTGCGGCACGATATTGTCGCCAAACATGATTCTGTTTCCTTCCGGTTGTGAAGTTGGGAATTGCCGTTCACGGGGGTTATCAGGAACCACCCGGGTAAAGCCGGTTGAAGCCTTCGCTAACCCTGCGAATGACCGATGGATCGCGGTCGCGCCAGTAGCGGGGATCGCGAATCATCCGACGCAATGATGCTTCATCGGTAGTTTCTGTTCCGCCGGAACCGCGCAACACGCTGGGTTCGTCGGCATGCATCAGGCGATGAAGCGAAAGCACACCTTCATAGCTGGAAGACAGAGTATCGTAGACATCGGCAGGAAGGTGCCGCTTACCCCAGGTGCGAAGCTGCCTGCTCATTTCAACCCATCGCTCGCGGCCACCGAAATGCGAGACCAGGCGGCCTTCTTCGACGTCGTCATCATGGCTGGTTCCGGCTACCGACATAACCGGCGTCAGAACATGGGCCGCCAGGTCATATACAAGCTGCGCCTGCGCCTGGGTAAATCCAGCCTCCTGTAACAAGGCATCTATTTCCGGTTCGGCCTCGAACAGCCCGTGGCTCGTATCGATTTCATACCGATCAGTGACAGACAATTCTGTCTCTGGCGGCTCACCAGGCCATTCGTCATCGCCGCCTGATTCGGGTTCTTCTGTCCGGGCCGAAAATTTGCGTTCGAGCTCAGCGTAGGATTTCGCCAGCATTTCGATGCGAACATCCCCGGTATCGGCATTCCAGAATTTTTCCGGTACATATTCCGGCCGCGAGCCTTTTATCGTGCCCTCTTGAGCGTATGTCACTTCGTCCGCGACAGGTAACTCAGGGACCGAATCCAATTCGGGCTCCGCGAATACTTCATCGGGCATCGTCATATTCTCCTTCATGCCTATTGGTCCCGTCCTCGCGCGATCATGGCCCTTATTCTGATGACCAGATGTCGTTGCCCCTCCAGATGACGCAGTTCAGCGTCACCTGCCTCGGGCCCCAGGACACGGTCGATTGTCATGGCACGAAGATGCGCCAGAACGCGGTCGCCATCGGGTCCGGAAAAGCACCGTGCGAAAGATTTTTCGATCTCGGGTTGCCTGTCATCGTCCGATGACGGTTCAATATCTTCGAACCAGCGCCAACCCAATTCCCGTTCAGCCATCGACTGGCACTACCGCAGAAGGCAGCATGCCGCCTGCCTGCAGCGCCTCGAGCAGCTGGTCAGGAGGTGCCGCCGATGGATCCTCTTTCCGGATCAACGATTCCGGCAGATTGAACGAGCGCGCGACCCACCGGGCGGTTTTCGGGACATCGAGAACACCCAGGGCTTCCGGGCCTAACGCCTGGATCGCTTCCAGCCAGAGCAGGACGCCTTGCGCATCCTGTCGCTTCTGGTTTTGTGCCAGCGGGGACAAATACTGAATTTCAACGCTTCGTCCATCCACCATGACATCGTCGATTTCACCCCGCCGCCGCAAAATCGCCAACCCGCGCTCCACGACAGGTGTAAGGAGTTCCGATTGCAGTCGGCCATATGTAGCGCCAAGAATGCGGGATATTTCTGCTGATCGTTCCAGCACTTCGGTTGCGGTCATCCGGGGGCTGTCCGGCGGGGCCAGCCGGTCTGCAAGCAGAGCGTGGCGGATTCGGTTGCGCAAATCCTGTAAGACAAGCTGGGAAACATCGAACCGGCCAGGCGCTTCCAGGGGCGACAGCCCCTTCGAGCCGACGGCTTTTGGAATGATTGTCCCCGGTACGAGTTTGACGGTCGCAGGATTCAACACACCGTCGTCATCTGCCTGCCAGATCCCGGAAACGGCAATCGTGGCGTTCTTGAGGATCAGTTCCACCACCTTGTTGGCGGTTTTTATATCTGGCAAAGCCTTCATCACGGGTGATCGCCCGTAGATTTCGCCGGGCGCTTTTAGCCACCGGAAATTGATGAATGGAGAGCGTGCAAACCGGCCGGACGACAACAACGCCGGCATGGCGGACGTGCCACTGTCCCCCTCCAGAAGCGCCTGATACTGATAGCCGCCCTTCTCATAAGGCGTCACCGATTCGAGAATGGCGTGCCGGGATTCAGCGCCGGGTCTGTCGCTGCTTTCGATTTCATTCGGCAGTGCAGTCTTTGGAAAGCGCGCCCGCACATCGGCGGTCGTCATTTCTGTGCGCCGGAACGTCGAATCGAGTCGGCCGTCAATACGTTCTTCAAAGGCAAGTTCGCCAAGTGGTACAGCCATGAAACGGAATGCACTGGGTTCACCGGGTCGCGCCTCCTCGAAAAGAAGCGATGCCGTTCCCACAGTGACCAGGTCGAGAAAGGCCTGATGAATTTCTACGTTAAAATTTGAACGATCGAAATGCGCCTGCAGTGCAGACGCAATCTTCTCCAGCGGTTCACCGAGCTTATTGCGATCCTCTTCGGCAAGGTCGCCCCCACCTGCCAGTCCAAACCAGCGCGACCAGGGCGGCGTCAATTGGGCTACAAGACTGGCCGCCAGTTGATCAACAGCATCTGCAGCCGTTGCATCGAACAGCCGGTCGGTCATTTTGGCGGAGGATACCGAAGCGGATAGCGCGCCTTCCCGCTGCGGCAGCGCATATTCGTAGCATTGCCGCCACAAGCTCTCCCACGTATCGCGCCGACTCTTCGCGCGCCGGTACCGTGTAACAATGGCGTCCGGGGTATTGTGAACCATCCGGCTATTCTCCCAACAGTGATTTCCGGCTTCCCGCGGTCGCATGCGGTTGCAGAACCCCTCTGAACGAGGTCGCAATCGTGCCCAGACGCCCGCGGCGTTGACGCTCCAATTGTTCCTTACGTTCCCTGGCCGCCTCACCTTCCAGATCAGCGGGGGGAGGCGGCGGTGGCGGTGGCGGTGGAGACGGTGCGCTGAATAGTCCGCCCATGATGGATTCTCCTTCTGTTATGGGGTGCCAACGTAAACCGCCCAGCGCGAAAATCGGGCTGGGCGGCTGCGAACGGTTCTGTGGCGTTGATAACTAGGATATATATCCTAGTTTCTCATCTTTGTCAACAATTTTCATGTTTTGTTCTCGTAAAAAACAATGCAAATGCCATGGCGTCAGGATTCCGCGCCGGTGAATTCCAAGGACCCGCTTGACGGCCTCCACACAGGTGAACGGCCCCCAGGGTGCCGGCCTATTGGATTCGCGCGATATCACGGCGGGCAAAACGGTAAATCCCATTTGACGCATCCATCCCGCGATATCCTGTCCATCATCCGCTGCGGCAATGGAAATTTCCGTCCTGTTGGACATCGGTTCATACAGGACCCAGCATCCCTGCTGCCGCATCGCAAGAAAGCAGTGCCGAAACCCCGGCTTCAGAAGCCGCAACCATGGCAGGTCCGACCGACCGCTGAAGACGACATATGCACACTCCGGCTTCGCAACATTACTCCTAATGGCCTGTTTCATATGATAATTCCCCGTTCGCGTAGCGGCACCACCATGGTATCCAGCGCTTCATCCCACAACCTCGCGTCCTGAAATTCGCGCTGTCGTCCGGAATCCGGTGCTGTCAAACGCCGGCCATAGCGAACCAGGACGGATACATGCCGGTTGCTGAGCCGCCGCTCTCTGTTCATCCGGGACACCACGCTCATCACATCGACCGGTTCGCACGGACGCGGTGTATCGCCCTGGCCCGCAATAATTTTTGCGCCGTCATACCGCGCAACCGTTGCCTGCACCGACCACATCCAGGCATCTTCAACAGTGTCAAAAGGTGTACCGTCAATCATCGATACGGGTCTGGGGCAATATCGTTCATGCCGCATCACACGCTCCTTTCCGTGTTTTAAAATATTAATTTTCGTACTAAAGGGGTTTCTCGCTTGAATATATGGCCTTTTAGTCCTATGTCAATATAATTTAGATTTATTATCCTAGTGCGTTTCTTCACTTTTCCATGTAAGAAGGTGTTCCCATGCTAAGACATCAAGATGTATGGCGAGCCATAGACAGGCTCGCAGCCGAGTATGGATACTCGGCCTCCGGTCTGGCCCGTCGCGCCGGGCTTGACCCAACGACGTTCAATAAAAGCAAAAGAATTGCCCGCGACGGCAAACCACGCTGGCCGACGACAGAAAGCATCTCAAAAATTCTGGTCGCGACGAACAGCACAATGGGTCAGTTCGTAACCCTGTTGTCTGACGGTATCGAAGGCGGTGTCGTTCATCGCATTCCGGTCATCGGTTACGCACAGACCGGGCGGCAGGGCTATTTTGATGACGCGGGATACCCGACCGGCAATGGATGGGATGAAGTCGATTTCCCCAATATCGGCGACAGCCATGCCTATGCCCTGGAAATCAGCGGCGACAGCATGCAACCGGTCTACCGGGACGGCGACACAATCATCGTATCACCCGAGGCGAATGTACGACGCGGCGATCGCGTCGTCGTAAGGACGAAGGCCGGCGAGATTCTGGCCAAGCAACTGGTTCGGCAGACGGCGAACCGCATTGAGTTGCATTCGATCAACAAGGCACATGACGACATTACCCTCGCGGCCGAGGATGTCGACTGGATGGCAAGAATCGTCTGGGCGAGCCAGTAGCGCAGGTTGTTGCCGACGAACGCCTCCGGTATCCATCGCCGGAAATATCCTCTTTTTTTCCCGGGAATTTGCCATGACCCGTTCCGTTTATCTCGCGCGACTCTGCGCGAATGACGCACGCTATGACAGCGCGCCACCCTGCAATGTCGCACGGGTTGCCGCCGCGGGTGACAGCATTCGATACCGCATGCAACGTGCGGAAACGCAATCCCGATTTTTTGATCGGATGGCCCGGAACGCCCTGCAGGCAATCCAGGCGCAGCACCGATACCTCAACCGGAAACAGAGCGAATCGCGCCTGAATTCACTTTCCGGCGATTTGCACAGCGCACGCCGTCAGGGCCTGTGGTGGCACGACGCAGAAATTCAGGCGTCCCGTTCCCGTTAACGCCCGGTTCCGATGCTTTTGGTTACTAACGGCCCGCATTATAGTCCATCGGGTAGAGCGCTTTGGCGACAGAACCGGATAAAACCCTATGGACACTCTCACGTATCTCAATGGCGAATGGGTCGACGGTAATCCGCCCCTGTTCCACGCGCGGACACACGCAACATGGCTGTCTTCAGTTGTTTTCGACGGCGCCCGCGCCTTTGAAGGTACGGCACCGGACCTTGATCTTCATTGTGCCCGGCTGATCCAGTCCGCACATGCATTCGGTCTGAAGCCAACATTGTCTGCTGTGGAAATACTGGCGCTGGCCCGCGAGGGGATCAACCGTTTCCCGCAGGATGCTGAACTGTACATCCGCCCCATGTTCTGGGCCGAGGATGGCTGGGTCGACCCGGACCCGGACAGTACACAATTTGCAATAGTCATCTTCATTTCGCCAATGCCGCAGTCCATCGGCATATCAGCATGCCTTTCGACACGCCGGCGCCCGGCGCCGGATATGGCGCCAACCAACGCAAAAGCCGCCTGCCTGTATCCGAATGCCGGTCGCGCCTTGCGTGAGGCGGCATCCCGCGGATTTGACAGCGCCATATTATGCGACCCAATCGGTAATGTCGCCGAGTTCGCCACGTCGAACCTGTTTATCGTCAAAGACGGTGTTGCCCAGACTCCCGTACCGAACGGAACCTTCCTCAGCGGCATTACCCGCCAGCGCGTTATCGGATTGCTCCGCGACGATGGTGTCGAAGTTCACGAGCGGACAATTGAAGTCTTCGAACTATCCGAAGCGGATGAAATTTTCAGTACCGGCAATCATGGCAAGGTTCAACCGGTCATCCGTTACGAAGGCCGTGAATTGCAGCCCGGGCCGGTCACAATGCGCGCTAAGGAACTTTATTGGCGTTTTGCTAACACACACGGGAAAATGACTTAAAAGCCGAGCATTAACCGCACATTAAAGACCTTGCTGCATTTTCGAACACATTGTTTTGAAAATTTTGGAGGGTCAATATGGCCAAACTTGATATGGATGGACCGTTTGACCTGAGCAACAAGGTTATCGATAGCCAGGTCAGCGCTGACCTGATAGGAAATTACGCGCTCGGATACATGAACAAGAAGGGCAAGTTTGTCGTCAAGGTGGTGGGGCGCGCTGACGCAGATCTGAGAAGCGAATTGAAAGCCGCCCACAAGCAGTATCGTCCCGGTTTCCTGTCCAGGATCTTTGGTGGGAAACCGCTGGACAAGTTCAAGTTCTCATTCGCCAACACGGTGGAAGCCGCCTATCAGGTCGAATGCCGTGTCTTTGAGGCTTTCGGCGGCACGAATAAACTGAAGAACGAAGCGGAACCAGCGCCTCCTGCTGGCTAATCTTTTCTGCTTTACGTATGTATCCGGCCGGTCATGCTGCGCTGAGGTCTTCTCCCGCCAGCACCTTGCGGATCAGTAGCACCGTTTCCGGAATACCATAAAGCACAATAAAGGATCCCAGGCGCGGCCCCTGTTCCTGACCGAACAGGATTTCATATAACGCGCTAAACCAGGCGCGCAATGGTTCGAATTCGTGGCGCTTGCCGACCTCATAGACATCATGCTGGATCTCTTCCGCTGTCGCCTCGGCCGGCAGGGCTTGCAGCATTTCCATAAGGTCATGGAGCGCCGCGTTTTCCCGTGCATCCGGGGCTCGGTATTTCTTGTTCGGTTTCACGAAATCCTGATAATAGCGGATCGCGTACCCCACAAGGTCGTCAAGGACCGGATTCTTGGCCGGGGATGCATCGGGTGCGTAGCGGGCAATAAAGCCCCACAATACTGCCTTGTCTTCCGTGTTACAGACATTCGCCAGGTTCAGAAGAATGGCGAAGGAAAGCGGCACGGATTCCGCTGGCGGCGTCCCGTTATGAATATGCCAGACCGCATTTTGCAGACGTGCGTCATCAGATTCCGACTGGAACTTCGCCACTTGCGACAGATATTCGTCAACGTTCTTGGGAATGACGTCAAAGTACAGCCGCTTCGCGGTGTTCGGCTTGCCATACATGAAATAGGCCAGAGAATCGCGAGGCGCGTATTGAAGCCATTCCTCCATCGTCAACCCATTGCCGCGCGACTTGGAAATTTTCTCGCCGTTTTCATCAAGAAACAGTTCATAGGTGAAACTTTCGGGCGGGGTGCCGCCAAGCGCGCGCGTAATACGGCTCGAAAGACGCACTGAATCGATCAGATCCTTGCCGGACATTTCGTAGTCAACCTCGAGCGCATGCCAGCGCATCGCCCAGTCCGGCTTCCATTGCAGTTTACAACGGCCCCCCGTCACCGGCGTTTCGATCAACTTGCCATCGTCGCGCTGGTAGACAATCGTGCCCGCAGAGGCATTGGTTTCGACGACGGGTACGGGCAATACATGGCCGGTATCTTCGCAAACGGGCATGAACGGGCTATAGGATTTGCGCCGTTCCTCGCGCAGTGACGGCAACATTATTGCCTGCACCGCCTCATAACATTCCAGAACCTTGAGCAACGACGCATCGAAACGCCCGGCCTTGTAACATTCGGTAGCGCTTAAAAATTCATACTCAAACCCATATTCGTCGAGAAACGCGCGAAGGCGGGCGTTGTTATGCGCGCCGAAACTGTCATGTGTACCGAAGGGATCCGGTACCGAAGTCAGCGGCAGGCCGATAAATTCCGCGAGCTTTTCACCGTTCGGAATATTGCTCGGCACACTGCGCAATCCGTCCATATCGTCGGAAAACGCGAACAGTCTTGTGGGAATATCCGACAGGCATTCGAACGCGCGGCGCACCATCGTGGTCCGCAACACTTCGCCAAAGGTGCCGATATGCGGCAACCCGGAAGGGCCGTAGCCGGTTTCAAAAAGGACATAGCCTTTTTCCGGCACCGTGCCGCCAACGCGTTTCAGGACTTTTCGCGCTTCGACAAACGGCCATGCCTTGGCCTTTTCCGCCAGTTCCCGCATCGCAATATCCGCTTTGTAAAGGTGCCGGAAACTAGGCTCAGGTCGTTCTGGCGTCAACCAGCCTTTCGCATTACGAATGCCATCCCATCGTCGCCAATACCGGTCGGCAGGGGTAAGATAGACGACAATGACCCGACCTTCCCGAATCCTGCTACCCGAAACACCTGTCCTTGTTGCGGGGCTATCCAAGGCTGCATGGCTGACGGCGGATGGCGAATTGCAGGAAGTCTCATTACCAGCAGCCGCAAAACAGATCGGTCACAGCCAGCGGCCGATTCTATGCCATGCGCCGGCAACCGCACGGCGCCTCAATATAGACCCGTTTCCCTGCTTCGACATCCTGGAGCTCTTCGCATTTGTCAGACCCGCCATGTTCTGTGTCCCGACGCCAAGAGGAGTTGCGGAAGCATTGGACATGGCGACACCGGATGATGCCCTGGCGCAGGCAATGTCGATTCGCAATGCCGCAACCATCCTGTTACGGCAAGCTTCGGAAAGCCTCACCGAGCGACACGACCTCGCAACCGCACGTGCCATGGCGCGCGGCGGCTGGAGTTGGGGTGCTGCCATACTGGCCGCGCTCGGCCAGGAAGAAGACGATATTTCCGGGACCCCGGGCTCCGGCCTTGATGCCTGGCGCAGGCTGCCGGAATGGCAGGACCGGGCGCCACCGCCACCACCCGGAGAATTACCCGTATCGCCGGCGGAAAGCCGTACGCGGCTGGCGGATCTTTTGGGCGAAGATTCGGAAACACGTCCAAGCCAGTCGGATTACGCTTCTTCGGTAGCGCCGGCTTTCGCGCCCCGCAACGATGTGGATTCACCGAATGTCGTTCTTGCCGAAGCGGGTACCGGCGTTGGAAAGACATTGGGCTATATCGCGCCCGCGAGCCTTTGGGCAACGCGGAACGAAGCGCCTGTCTGGATATCCACATACACCCGTAACCTGCAGCAGCAGATCGACCAGGAATCCGACAGGTTGTTTTCCGATCCCGCCGTCAAGCGGAACCGGGTGGTGATTCGGAAAGGTCGGGAGAATTACCTTTGTCTGCTGAATTTCGAAGAAGCGGTCAGAGGCGTCGGTGTCCGCAGCAGCGATGCGATCGCGCTGGGGCTCATGTCGCGCTGGGCGTCAAAGACACGTGACGGCGACACCAGCGGCGGCGATTTCCCGGCATGGCTGCCGGATATTGCCGGCCGCCGGGCGACTGTCGGGCTGACGGATCGCCGCGGCGAATGCATTTATTCGGCCTGCACGCATTACGCCCGGTGCTTTATCGAACGTAATATTCGCAAGGCGCGCTTCGCCGACCTGGTGATTGCCAATCACGCCCTGGTCATGATTCAGGCCGCCCGCGGCATGCCGGAGCAGGGGAATCGGCCGACACGATTCATTTTTGACGAAGGGCACCATGTCTTTGACGCGGCGGACAGCGCGTTTTCGGCGCATCTGACCGGCCTTGAAGGCGCCGAATTGCGGCGATGGCTGCGTGGCGCTGAAACCCGCCGTAACAGCCGTTCCCGAGGACTTAAGAGCAGGGTAGAGGGCCTGCTGGGCGATGATGAGGTCGGCGAGCGCCTGTTATCGGATATAATCCATGCGGCCGGTGCATTGCCTTCGGAAGGTTGGCGCAATCGCTGCGCCGAAGGCCAGCCATCCGGACCCGCAGAAACCTTCCTCTGTGCAACGCGTACTGCCGTCTATGCCCGGGTACAGCACCCGGACAGTCCGTTCGATCTGGAATCGAGTGTCGAAGAACCGCCGACGGTGCTGCTTGCAGCAGCCGAGGAATTGAATGAGGCGCTGTCGCGATTGGGACAACCGTTGCGGCGGCTTCGCGAACTACTCATGCAGCGGCTCGATGATGACGCCGACAAACTGGATAGTGCGACCCGTAACCGTATCGATGCCATTGCACGATCACTGAAATACCGGTGCGAAGACATCGTGGAGGCGTGGCGCTTCATGTTGTCATCACTG
>CAXBEC010000044.1:0-10821 GCA_963974145.1 uncultured Alphaproteobacteria bacterium
GTCGCCGGCCAGAGCCGCCGCGTCGCTGGCTGCTATCCACGCCATGCGCGGTTCGCCCTGTATACCGTCCGCAAACGCGATAAAGTTCTTCTCGCGCCAGATCGGTAAAATTCTTGCATCGGACGATGTTACCCGGCCCCTGACCCAGTCGATATCGGGACGTAATGGGCCCGCCCGATTTACGCCGGCCCCGCTATAGAAATTGAGTTCTGTCATCCCGTGATTCTCGCATGTTGGTTGGGCAATGAAAACAGCGATTGTTCGTGTTATGCGCGTCCTGTTTCCCGGATCCGCGCTTTCTCCGCTTCCTTGAACCCGACGACAAATACGCCGCCAAGGTCAAAAACCGGCCGCTTTATCAATGTCGGGTTGGCCAGCATGAGCGTTGCAGCGGATTCCGGGCCGATCTTTTCCCGGTCAGCCTCCGGCAGTTTTCGCCAGGTCGTACCGCGTCGGTTCAACAGTGTCTCCCAGCCCAGGGCTGCGATCCATTCGTCAAGCATTTCTGAACCGAGTCCGTCGGTCCGGAAATCGTGGAAGCGGTGCGCCAGGCCTTCTTCTTCAAGCCATTTGCGCGCGGCGCGACATGTGTCGCAGTTCTTGATGCCGAAAATTGTAATCATCAGACAGGGCCCCGGGGTGTTCTATTCAGATTTAGACGGTTTCCGTACCAGAAGAACGAGCGGCACCGCAATGATGCTGGCGAGTGTAAACGCACCGAATGCGTTCAGAAATCCGATCATGTCCGCCTGCCTGTCCAGTTCCACGCTGATCGCCGCGAGCCCGGAAATGCCGCTGATGTCGAATTTCTCAAAATTTTGCGGGTAGGCCAGCAGCGGGTTGAACGGTGAAATGAATTCCGTAAACCGCGCGTAGTTCATACTGGACGTCCGGATCAGGATCGTCACGCTAAGCGAAATGAAAATGCTGCTGCCGATATTTCGCAGAAGGTGGAACACAGACATTGTCTCTGCCAGATATCGCGGATCGATCGTCGCGAAGGTGGCGACGGTCAGGGGGACCCAGAGAATCCCGACGGCCAGGCCCTGAACGGTGCTTGCGAGGGCGACATCGAACGCGGTCACGTTCATGTCGAAACCCATCATGAACCAGCCGGACCACGCGAGCATGGAAAACCCGACCGACAACCCGATCCGGGGGTCCAGTTTGCCAATCCACATTGCCAGGAAAAAGCCGACAACGGCGCCGGAACCGCGCCCGGCAAGCAGGGTGCCGATCACAGATTCCGGGTACCCGGCAATGCCTTTCAGCATCGGCGGCAACATGACCATCGGCGTGAAGTTCAGCATGCCGTATATAAAAACAATGACCAGTCCCAATGAATAATTCCGGTCCAGAAGGTGTCGTGGATTGAGCAGCGGGTTACGGGCGATCAGGCTATAGAAGACAAAAACGTAGAAAGCGAAGGCGCCGAACGCCGTCTCGATGATGATTTCTTTCGATTCATACCAGTCAAGCCGTTCAGCGCGGTCGAGAATCAGCTGAAGGCAGATAATAGCGGCCGCCAGGGCAAGGAACCCGGTCCAGTCGAAGCGCGCTCTCTCGTTCCTGCCGCCGTCATTCACGAAGGCCCAAAGTCCGACATAGGCCAGTACCCCGACGGGGGCCAGCATATAGAAGGCATACCGCCAGTTATAAAGCTCACTCAGATATCCGCCCAGGAGCGGCCCGATGATCGGCCCGACGACGACGCCCATGCCGTATATCGACGTCACCAGCCCATGCTGGCGCCGGGAAAACGTATCCAGCAGGACAGCCTGCGCCAGAGGTACGAGCGGTGCCCCAAACCCGCCCTGCATGATCCGGTACAGGACAAGACTCTCAAGCGTATCCGCCTGACCGCAGAGGAGAGAGGCGATGACGAATCCGAGCACGCCATTCAGCATGACGTTCCGCCAGCCGAACCGGGCCGTCAGCCAGCCGGTCAGGGGGGTAACGGCGGCCGTTGCCAGGATGTTGAAGGTCATGACCCAGCTGATCTGGTCCGGCGTGGCTGAGAGGGTACCCTGCATTTGCGGCAGGACGACACTCACAATCAGCACGGTCATTGAATAAAGCGTCGTCGCCAATACGACAGAGACGAGGAGCATCCACCGCCGGAAGGCGCTTGGTATCTGTGCAGTTTCCTCGACGGTCGACATCTGGCTTTCAGCGGCAGTGTGATTTGTTCTGACGATCCGTCACGAACGGTTTTGCGGAACGCTGGTTTATCGTAAATTCCGGACAGTGTTGGTCGGTGCTCTCCGGAACTGCGTTATCCCGGTCGCTGTGGCGCGACCAGCGATTCAGGGACGAAACGGTGTTGCGAACCGGTATGCAGGATTACCGCGGGGAAATCCATACTGCTGCAATGCCAGTGCCGGTTTTCGACAGTGGATTGTGGCTAAGGAACGCGGCCAGTTGTCAGGGCGTGTGCCGGAAAGTGAGTTTTTTGCGCGACGAACGCGTCGCAACGGAAATTTTGGTCGTAATGCTAGAATAGCAATTCGGGCTTCAGGAGCATGATCAATCCGAGAATTGCCGCCCAACCGAGTCCTGACGCGATAATACAGAACAAGAACGCAAGCCGCTTGGTAATGCTCGCTCGCTCAGAACGTGTTATGCTGTCGTCTGACTTCATAAACTGCATATCTGGCCCCTTCCCTTCCCCTCAACCCTGGTGAATACGCACCAGCCTCATAATGCCTGGGCAAAGCACCTGCTTTTCCACCTGTCGATCGTTTGCGGCGTCCTGATTCTTCGCGCCGTATTGCCGTATCGTGTGGCAAGCATCTGTTATGCAGCAAATTTCGTGCCATAAAAATTTAATTAATTATCACAGATAGTTAAGCGTGTTGCAGAATTGAGGGAAATGTCGTTTTGTAAAGAAATTCGACACCATCAGTTTGGTGACACACCGTTGTAATGGAAATTGTGTTACAATTTCAATCCAGTACCCGGCGTGTAACGGGAACACGGCGATAGTGTAAGAATTTCCGACAGTTCCGGAAAAGAAACAGGGCGAAGACAACTGTCTTTTGCCCTGTCGTCCTTATCCGACCGTCCAGGTATGCCCTTTTCGCAGCAGCGCGTTTATATCGCTCTTGCCGTCAGTTCCATTTTTTGCCGGCGTCACGGGCCTCATCTGATCGATATATGAGGATTCTGCCGGGTTGCAGTATATGACGCCGATCGCGACGGGAAATGAGGGAGGGTCCATGGCGACAAGCATTGTCGCGAGGATCCTGTCGGTTTCATCATGGACCAGAATGTCATCCATGCTGATGCCGTTCTCTCCGATCGTGACAACTTCAAGCGACAGGGATCCTGGCCGGATCCGGAGGCCCTTGTTCTTGTCCGCGCCGAAAACCAGAGGCTCTCCATGCACGACGTCAATCTGGTTGTCCGCCGCGACGTCGCGGTCGGTAAACCGGTTGAATGTACCGTCGTTGTATACGATGCAGTTCTGGAAAATTTCGACGAAGGAAGCCCCTTTGTGCTGATGTGCGCGCTTCAGCACGGTCGGCATGTGTTTCTGCAGGGTATCGATTGAGCGGGCAACGAAACGGCTGCCGCAGCCGAGTGCAAACGAGGCCGCGGAAACCGGGTTGTCGATGGAACCGCCGGGCGTCGATGGCGACCGCGTTCCCTGTTTTGACGTTGGTGAATACTGACCCTTTGTCAGGCCGTAAATTTCGTTGTTGAACAGCAGGAATTGCAGGTCGACGTCGCGACGCAACACATGCAGCAGGTGATTGCCGCCGATCGACAATGAATCGCCGTCGCCGGAGACTACCCAGATGTCCAGTTCCGGATTTGCGATTTTCAGACCGGTTGCAATGGCAGGTGCGCGGCCGTGGATCGTATGAAAACCGTAGGTTTCCATGTAGTAGGGAAAGCGCGCGGCACAGCCGATACCGGAAACGAAAACCGTATTACGCGGCTCAACGCCCAGTTCCGCCAGCGTGGCGCGGACGGATTTCAAAATCGCGTAATCGCCGCATCCCGGGCACCAGCGTACTTCCTGGTCGGATGTGAAATCCTTGGGCGTCAGGGCGGCCGGTGGTGTTACGACGTTCATAATCAGTTCTCCAGTCGTGCGCGGATGGCGTCTTCGATTTCAGCGATCTTGAAGGGCTGACCGGTAACCTTGTTCAGTCCTTCCGCCGGAACCAGAAATTCGCTGCGCAGTATCGTTACCAGTTGTCCGTTGTTCATTTCCGGTACGAGGATCTTGTCGAAGCCCTTCAACAGATCACCAAGGTTCCGGGCAAACGGGCAGATATGGCGCAGGTGAATGTGGGAAATGCTTTCACCTTCAGCGCGCAGGTTGCTGACGGCGCGGCTGATGGGGCCGAATGTTGAACCCCATCCGACAACCGCAATTCTGCCGGTTTCCTCACCCTGCTCTGTGGTCTGAAGCGGGATGTCGTTGGCGATACCCGCAATCTTCGCGGCCCGGACATCCGTCATCTTCTGATGGTTAGGTGCATCGTAGGAAATATGGCCGCTGTCGTAGCTTTTCTCGATGCCGCCGACTCGATGCTCCAGCCCCGGCGTTCCCGGCTTGACCCATACCCGGCCAAGTGTTTCAGGATCCCGGAGATAAGGATGGAAGCCTTCCGGATCCTCGCGGAATTTCGCCGGGAAAGGCGTGTAGCTGTCGAAATCCGGAATCCGCCAGGGCTCGGAAGCATTGGCGAGGTATCCATCCGTCAGCAGGATGACCGGGGTCATGTATTTTGTTGCCAGCCTTACCGCTTCGATGGCCGTATCAAAGCAGTCTCCCGGCGAACGGCAGGCCAGTACGGCGACGGGGCTGTCCGCGTTCCGGCCATATACAGCCTGGTACAGGTCCGACTGTTCCGTTTTCGTCGGCAACCCCGTAGACGGACCGGCGCGTTGGGAGTTCACGACGACAAGCGGCAATTCGACACTGATCGCGAGGCCGACAGCTTCGGTCTTCAGCGCAACGCCAGGGCCGGAACTCGACGTGACGCCAAGGGACCCGCCATAGGACGCGCCAATGGCCGAACACGCGGCGGCAATTTCATCTTCCGCCTGGAATGTCAGGACGCCGTACTGCTTCATGTTTGCGAGATTGTGCAGAACGGATGATGCCGGTGTAATCGGATAGGAACAGAACACCATTTCCAGATTCGCGAGATGCGCACCGGCCGTCAGACCCCAGGCAATGGATTCCGCACCCGTAACCGTACGATACAGTCCCGGTGCGATGTTCGCCGGTGGGATTGTATACGCTGTCACCTCTGCGGGCATCTCCGCCGTTTCGCCAAAGGCGTGGCCGGCGTTGAGCGCCGCGATATTCGCTTCCGCGATTGTCGGCAGTTTCCGGAATTTCGTTGTCAGCCAGTCTACCGTTGGCTTGCGCTTGCGACCGTACATCCAGTAGATCAGGCCGAGCGCCCACATATTTTTGCAGCGCAATGCCTCTTTGGCGGATATGCCAAGATCCTTGACCGACTCCCGGGTCAGCCGGGACATATCAACTTCAAGAACCTTGAATTTTTCAAGGCTGCCGTCGCTCAGCGGATTGGCGTCGTAACCTGCCTTGTCCAGATTCCGTTGTGAAAACGATCCCGTATCGACAATGATCAAGCCCCCGACATGCACATCGGCGACATTTACTTTCAAAGCGGCCGGGTTCATCGCGACCAGAACATCAAGGGTATCACCCGATGTGCTGATTCCGCCGGTGCCGAAATTGATCTGGAATGCAGAAACGCCGAATGTTGTTCCAATAGGAGCGCGAATTTCTGCCGGAAAATCCGGGAACGTCGCAAGGTCGTTGCCTGCCAGCGCCGTCGCCAGAGTGAACTGGTTGCCCGTCAGCTGCATGCCGTCGCCGGAATCTCCCGCGAAACGGATAACCACAGACTCCAGGACAGATCGCGAGGCTTCTTCCTCGAATTCTTCCGCCGTTACTGCCATTCTTTATTGTCCTTTGTCTTCTGTGAGCCCCTGCCGGTGTGTGCCTGCCATTGCCCCCGGAACAAGCTGTGTTACATGTCGCTACATACGTGTGAGCGGTTTTGCGCCTGGACAAGGTCGCAATACGTATCGCACGCTCGCACAGGACGCAATAATCCTTCTGAAATACATAAGCCGATGCAGCCACGCCCGCAATAAATTGCGGCGTATTCCCCGGATTAGTTGGCGAGCAGGTCCAGCATGTCCTCTGTGGTTACAAATTTTTCCCGCGGCGCCCCCGGTGCGGCGTTGGCGACCTCGGCTTCGTTTATCCGTTGCCAGTCCGCGTAGGAAACCCACCGGATTTCCCGGCTTTTCAACAGGGCTTCAAACGCGGCACGCCCGGGTTTTACGCCTTCCTTTATATCCTGCAGAATGGCCTCGGCGGCGGCAACCCCGTCGGGCTTGTTGGTGCCGATCACACCGGTCGGTCCCCGTTTCGCCCAGCCGGCGGTGTATAAGCCTTCCGCAATACGGCCATCCTCATTGCGGATCGTGCCGCGTTCTTCGTCCATCGGAATTCCTGCGAGCGGTTGCAGTGAGTACCCAATGGCGGGAATGACAAGCCCGCAGGCTATTTCATAAAATTCACCGGTGCCTTCGGCGCGGCCATTCGTGACCCTGGTTTTTTCCAGCCGGATCCCCTCGACAGTGTCGCCGCCGAGTATTTCGACGGGCTTTGCAAAAAACGTAAAATGAACGGCTTTCGGTTTTTCCGTTTGCGGCGCTGCGACAAATTCCTTCAGGGTTTCCAGGTTGCGTTCGCGCAGGCGGCGGTCGCGATCAGACCATTCGCCGGTAACCGCGTCCGGCAGATCCGCCGGATCGATCACGGCGCGGGCATTGGTTAAATGACCCATTTCGCGAAGCTCGACATTTGTAAATTTGGCTTCGACAGGGCCGCGACGGCCCACCATGTAGACATCGGTGACCGGCGCATTCTGAATAGTGTCTGCTACACCCTTCGGTAAATCGGCCTCAATCATCTCTTCGGGCGTTTTCACTAATACGCGCGCTATGTCGATAGCGACATTGCCATTTCCGATCACCACCACATTCTGGGTGTCAAGGCAGGGGTCGAGATTCTTGAAATCCGGATGCCCGTTATACCAGCCGACAAACGTTGCCGACCCGATGACGCCCTTTTTATCGTCGCCGGGAATTCCAAGCTTCGCATCGCCAGGCAT
Source organism: uncultured Alphaproteobacteria bacterium (assembly GCA_963974145.1). Classification (GTDB taxonomy): domain Bacteria; phylum Pseudomonadota; class Alphaproteobacteria; order UBA8366; genus MarineAlpha4-Bin1. The sequence continues at coordinate 7,179 of CAXBEC010000044.1, forward strand.
GCCGGTCGCCAGGACGATCGCGTCATAGGTATTTTTCAGCTCCTCGATAGAAACATCGCGATTAAGTTCCACATTGCCAAAATACCGTACACATTCTGTCAGTGCCGAGCGCTCATAAGCGCGGGTTACCCTTTTGGTGCTCTGGTGATCCGGGGCGACGCCGCCGCGGATCAGGCCGAATGGTGTTGGTAACCGTTCGATGATGTCGATCTCGACATCGGCTCCCGATTTTATCAGTGCCTCCGCGACGTAAAAGCCGCTCGGCCCCGATCCAACGATGGCAACGCTGATCGGCATTGATTTTTCTCCCCCTGTACATCCCGCCGTCAGCAAATACGCCTGAAAAAGACCCGTTCCGTCAAGCTGAGCCGTGTAAAAAAGTCGCAGGCAATATACCCGCCGCCCGGGGCACCAGGGTCTCATCGTGAGTCAACTTCGCATCGGCGGCCTGTCGCAATACCGGGGAATGCGGGAGCCGAATGGCGGTTTTCGGGCCGTTTTCCTTGACACCTGTTGGCAGAGCCCTTAAGTGCCGTAGCACTCAATGCCATAGAGTGCCAAAACCGGACCAGAATTTCACGATATCTGGTCGAATTTGTTTGTTAAACGGTAAACTGGAGGAATTTGTATGAAGTTCAGGCCATTGCACGACCGCGTCGTGGTCAAACGGTTGGACAGTGATGCCCGAAGCGCCGGCGGCATCATCATCCCGGACACGGCCCAGGAAAAGCCCAGCGAAGGCAAAGTCGTCGCTGTTGGTGCCGGGCTTCGTGGTGAAGACGGCAAGGTGATACCTGTTGCCGTAAAACCGGGTGACCGGATTCTTTTCGGCAAATGGTCCGGATCGGAAGTGAAGCTGGATGGCGAAGATCTTCTGATCATGAAGGAATCGGACATCATGTGCGTCTTTGAAGAAGACGCCAAGAAAAGCGCGAAAAAGAAAGCCGCTTAAAGGAAGGAATTTGATATGGCTGCCAAAGATGTAAAATTTTCAACGGATGCCCGTGACAGAATGCTGCGCGGCGTTGATATCCTGGCGGATGCCGTCAAGGTAACGCTTGGTCCCAAGGGCCGGAATGTCGTCATCGACAAGTCGTTCGGCGCACCCCGCATTACCAAGGACGGTGTGACCGTCGCCAAGGAAATCGAACTTTCGGACAAGTTCGAGAACATGGGCGCCCAGATGGTGCGCGAAGTTGCGAGCAAGACCAACGATGTTGCCGGTGACGGCACGACGACGGCGACTGTGCTTGCGCAGGCTATCGTGCGCGAAGGCGCGAAGGCCGTTGCCGCCGGCATGAACCCGATGGATCTGAAGCGCGGCGTCGACATGGCTGTCGATGCGGTCGCCGCCGAAATCCGGAAGCGTTCGAAAAAGGTCAAGACCAGCGAGGAAATTGCGCAGGTCGGCACGATCTCGGCGAATGGCGAAAAAGAAATCGGCGATATGATCGCGCGTGCCATGCAGACCGTTGGCAATGAAGGTGTGATTACGGTTGAGGAAGCCAAGGGGCTGGAAACCGAACTGGACGTGGTCGAAGGCATGCAGTTCGATCGCGGCTATCTGTCGCCGTATTTCATTACCAATCCGGAAAAAATGCTGGCCGAGCTGGATAATCCCTACATCCTGGTTCATGAATCGAAGCTTTCCGGCCTGCAGGCCATGCTGCCGGTACTCGAAGCTGTCGTTCAGTCAAGCCGTCCGCTGCTGATTATTGCCGAAGACGTTGAAGGCGAAGCTCTGGCGACGCTCGTGGTGAACCGGCTGCGCGGGGGCCTAAAGGTTGCCGCCGTCAAGGCGCCGGGCTTCGGCGACCGCCGGAAGGCAATGCTCGAAGACATCGCCGTCCTGACACAGGCGCAGGTCGTTTCCGAAGACCTCGGGATCAAGCTCGAAAACGTAACGCTCGACATGCTGGGCAGTGCGAAGCGGGTTGTCATCACGAAGGACGAGACCACCGTGATTGATGGCGCGGGCAAGAAGAAGGACATCGAAGCCCGTTGCGGCCAGATCCGCGGACAGGTCGAGGAAACATCTTCGGACTATGACCGTGAAAAGCTGCAGGAACGTCTGGCCAAGCTGGCCGGCGGTGTTGCCATCATCAGGGTCGGTGGTGCTACGGAAGTTGAGGTCAAGGAACGCAAGGACCGGGTCGAAGACGCGATGAACGCGACCCGTGCCGCGGTTGAGGAAGGTGTGGTTCCGGGTGGCGGTGTTGCCCTGCTGCATGCCTCGCGTGCGTTGAAGAACGTCAGCCCGACCAATGACGATCAGCGCGTCGGCGTGGAGATTGTATTGCGGGCGCTTTCCGCACCTGCCCGGCAGATCGCTGAAAATGCCGGTGCAGAGGGCGCGGTTGTCGTTGGCAAGGTCCTAGAATCCAAAAGTGCGACCTTCGGTTATGATGCCCAGAAGGGCACCTATACTGATCTCGTGAAGGCGGGTGTTATCGACCCGGCCAAGGTTGTGCTGACAGCGTTGCAGGACGCGGCGTCGGTTGCCGGCCTGTTGATCACCACCGAAGCGATGGTCGCGGACAAGCCGGAAGACAAGGCTCCCGCGATGCCTGCCGCGCCTGATATGGGCGGCATGGGTGGAATGGGCGGCATGGGCTTCTAGGCCACGCATCGCTTATCCTCGTTGCAGGAAAGCCGCGTCCCGACAGGGGCGCGGCTTTTCTCGTTTCGGTGTGTTGCCCTGCTAACCCGGAATCCAGCGACCCTTAAGTGTTTCAGAGCAATTCGTCGCGGATGCTGGAGAGGCGCCCCAGAATAGAAAGTGCCCTTGTGTCGGCCTCGACTGCTTCGACGTTCGATTGTGCAAGATCCTGTGACAGCCTGCCCTGGAAATCGGCGACGAGATTGCCCGGCTCGCGGAATTCCGTTCGAAATGTTGTGCTCGCATTACGCGGGTCTGGCCTGGACGTTAGAATACTGTGATCCCGCTTCGAAATGGCGCCGCCGTCGCGCAAAGTGTCGGCGAGTTCTCTTACCTCGCTCTCGGAAATGTTCCGGGGATCATATTGCGACGCAGTGAACAGAAACACGGCTTGGGGACTGACCGTGACGATATCGTCCGTCGAGGCCTTGCCCCCTTCGGCGACGGGGTCCGGTGTGATCTTTGCGGCTTGTGGCGCCGTTGGTTCATCGGGCGCCGCTATTGTGCGTTCCTGGGATCCGAAGGATTTTTGGAACGTCGTAAACAACTCTGAAATATTCATACTACCGGACCCGAAAATTGCGCATGGTTGTGAAGTGTCGCTGTATCCAAGCAGCATTCGTGCCATCGGAATATTGCGTAAAATCAACAGGTTGAAGTTATTAATGCTTTGTAAACTGCAAATCTTTCCGGTCCCGGGCGGCAAGAACGACCCATAACCGCCCGGCTTCTGGGCCGTTGTCCCGACATGGCGGATTAACACTGTTTACAGACGCGTCATTAGAATAATATGTACGCATATCATTGACCTTTACGTTGAGACCGGGAGGTGGAAATGGCGAATGGACCTGGCGGCTTGAATGGTTATCAGCTTTGGCACGCCGCCAACTTGTGGCAACGCCGGATGCGCGCCGTGCTGGCGCCCCACGGTGTGACTCCGGTGCAGTTTCTATTGCTGTCCGGCCTTTTCGAACTTGGCGATGC
>CAXBEC010000045.1:0-10718 GCA_963974145.1 uncultured Alphaproteobacteria bacterium
GGGCATCAATACGACACCATCGACCGGCTTGCTTGGCGCAACCGCGACCTCGACTTCGCCTCGCCGCAGGCGCTGATCAACAGCCTGTCGGCGCCGCCGCCCGTGCCGGTTCTGCATCGCCCCCGCGATGGCGAGGATTTCGATGTCCTCAAATCGCTCGTCACCGATGCGGATGTGCGCGCGCGGGCGACCAATCCGGCGGCGGTGCGGCTGCTATGGGATGTCTGCCAGATCCCGGATTTCCGCAAGGTGATGGAGGATATCCATGTCCGGCTGCTGCGCCGGGTCTTTTTGCACCTGATGACGAACGAAGCGCGCCTGCCTGAGGACTGGATCGGCCAGCAGCTCGACCGGCTGGACAATCTGGGCGGGGATATCGATACGCTGACGCAGCGCATCGCCCATGTGCGGACCTGGACCTATATCAGCCACCGCGCTGACTGGCTGTCGGATTCGGCGCACTGGCAGGCGCAGGCGCGGCGGATCGAAGACCGGCTGTCCGACGCGCTGCATGAACGGTTGCTGCAGCGCTTCGTCGACCGCCGTGCGCCAATCATGGCGAAGCAGCAGCAGGGCGACGGTGCGGTTCTGTCCTATGTCGACAAGTCGGGGGATGTGGTTGTCGAAGGCATCTGTACAGGCCGGGTCGTCGGGTTGCGGTTTCTGCGTGAAGGCGACCAGAGCCGGGTTGAATCCCGCATGCTGGTTTCCGCCGCTCGGCCGACGATTGCCGGTGAAATCGCGAACCGGGTGGCGCTGCTGGCGGCGGGTGAGGATGATTCGTTTACATTGTCCGGCGAAGGCCGGGTCTGCTGGAACGACGTGGCGGTTGCCTATCTGCAGAAGGGGGCGACACCGCTTGCGCCGGAGATTGTCCTGATGCGCAATGAATTCCTGACGCGCGAGCAACGGGCTGTTGTCCTGGCGCGTCTGAACCGCTGGTTCGACCGGTATCTGCATCGACGGCTTTACCCGCTATTCGCGGCGCGCAATGCCCGGCTGGGACCGGCGGCACGGGGGATCGCCTTCCGGCTTGGCGAAACGCTGGGCGCCGTGCCCCGTTCCGACGCGCTGGGGCAGGTCACGAGCCTGGACGCCGGGGATCGCAAGAAACTGTCCGGAATCGGCCTGCGGTTTGGCGCCCATTGCCTGTATCTGGCGCCGTTGCTGAAGCCGCCGGCGCAGCGGCTGCGTGGCATTCTGGCGGCGGTTTATGCCGGCGCCGCGGTGCCGTCGGGCATGGATCGCGCGCTGTCCCTGCCAGCGGCAGGTGTTTCTGTGGAGATGTGGCATCATATGGGCTTTCGGGTCATGGGCAATCGGGCGATCCGCTATGACAATGTCGAACGGCTGGCGGCGGCATTGCGCAAACAGGCGAAGCAGGGCGCCTTTGAAAGCAATCCCGCGCTCGTCAAGCTGGCCGGTTGCGAGGGAGACGAATTTGCGGCGGTGCTGGCGGAACTCGGTTATCGGATGTCGGCCGGCGGCAAGGCCCCTGTCTTTGAAGCAAAAAAACGCCGCGGCGCGGCCAAACGGGCCCGGCAGGTAACCCGGAAGCCACGGATCGCAAAACCGGACTCGCCCTTTGCGAAACTGCGGGGGCTGACAATCGCGCCATGACCGATGGTCCCGTCGAAAAACTGCGCCTCGACAAATGGCTTTGGCATGCAAGGCTGTTCAAAAGCCGGACCATTGCCGCAGCACAGATCGCCGGTGGCGGATTTCGTGTGAACCGGGCCCTGGTGCAGAAATCGCACTCCGTGGTGCAGCCGGGTGATGTCGTGACCTTTGCCAAGGGGCCGTATACGCGGGTTGTCGAAGTCGTGGCGCTGGGCAGCCGGCGCGGCCCGGCGGCGGAGGCGCAGGCGCTGTACAAGGACCTGAACCCGCCCGAACAGCAGCCGAAGCCGGAAGCGTCAAACCGCATGCTCATGGGGCAGCGTGACCCCGGCACCGGCAGGCCGACGAAGAAACAGCGCCGCGAAACCGAACGGCTGCAGGGCGGATCCTGAAATTAAAGGGATTTCCCGAAGATGACGGACAGGTTGTTGGCGGGCATTTCGACGGTTTCCCGAAATTCGAGGCCGCGGGATTCAGCCTCGGCAATCACGGTTTCCAGGTTCCGGATGCCCCATTGGGCATTGCGGCTCCGCAGGCTCTGGTCGAACTGGGCGTTTGAGGGCGCGGTATGGCTCTCATTCCGCTTGAACGGTCCGTAAAGATAGAGGACCCCGTCGCCCGGTGGCAGGATGCGTGCCGCCCCGTCCAGCAGGCCGAGGCATGCTTCCCAGGGCGCGATATGGATCATGTTGATGGACACCACCGCGGCGGCCCGGGTTACGGGCCATTCCGGTGCCGTGGCATCGATTTCACAGACCGGCAGCAGGTTTGAAAGGCCGGATTCCGTTGCCCGGGCCGCAATGCTGGCGCGCGCGTCCGGGTCGATGTCGCTGGGCTGCCACTGCAAACGGGGCAGGGCCGCCGCGAAATGGACGGCGTGTTCTCCCGACCCGCTGTTGAGTTCCAGAACCAGCCCCGAAGCCGGCAGGACACGCTGCAGGACGGTGAGGATCGGTTCGCGGTTTCGCAATGTTGCGGGGGCATGCAGGCGGGAGTCATTCATGGCGGTTTTATATGGCCGCAACCGGCCGCAGGCAATGCGGATGCCTCGTTGCTCAGGATACGCATTCGAAAGCCCTTATGTATCAATGTCATGATAAGTGTCGAAACACCGATGACAAATCAGTGGCGATGTACTATCCCGATGGTATGTTATCCAAAATCCGCATGTTTCTGATTGAGCAAAAGGGCCGGGCCTCAGCGGCCAATGGCGTGCATTCCGATGAGGAGCTCCATATCGCTGCTGCTGCGCTGATGGTTGAGGCTGCGCGACTCGATGGCGATTTTGATCAGGATGAGCGCGAAAAAATCAGCGATATCCTGCGGCGACGGTTCGACCTTGATGATCAGTCGGCGGGGGACATCATTGATGCCGCTGCTACCGCTGTTGATACAATTCCGGAAATATATGGTTTCACGAAAACCATACGGGACAACTTTACCCATGCGGAACGGGTGGCGATGCTGGAACTGTTGTGGGAAGTGGCATACGCGGATGGCGTGTTACATGATTATGAAGCAAGCCTCTTGCGTCAGGTCACTGGACTTTTGTATGTCACTTCTCAGGAGAGTGGGGCCGCGCGCAAGCGGGCCCTCGAACGCTTGGGGGAATAGCGGACGCGGGGCCGGGGATTTGGACAGGCGCACAACGTCACGCAGTAACATTATAGTGGGAAAGGTGGCTTATGACCTACGTCGTTACGGAAAATTGCATTAAATGCAAATACATGGACTGCGTCGAAGTGTGTCCTGTCGATTGCTTTTACGAGGGCGAAAACATGCTCGTCATTCATCCGGATGAATGCATCGATTGCGGCGTCTGCGAGCCGGAATGCCCGGCGGAAGCGATTTTGCCGGATACGGAAAGCGATGTTGAAAAATGGGTCGAGCTGAACCGCGAATATGCGGATAAATGGCCCAACATCACGCGCAAGGGTGAATCACCGGCCGATGCCGACGAGTTCAAGGATGTTCCGGACAAGCTGGAGAAATTTTTCAGTCCCGAACCCGGCACGGAATGACGAAAGCTGGGAATCCCGGCAAATTTGTGGTATACTTCTGTTCGTTGGGTGCCGCGCGCTGAGTAATTCAGCTATGCGTGGTGATCGGTCGTGTCGGGTTAAGCGCATGACGGACCTTGCCTGAACGACAGGTTCCGCGAAACAACGTATCGCAGGAATTTGCGGTGTATTGCCGTTTCGACGGGCAATGCACCGTATTGACGATGCGTCGGCGCGGCGATGTACCAGTCGAATTGGTGCGCGGTATAGGCAAATACGGGAAATCGGAATGGCGGACAAGAAAGCGAAATTCAGCGCGGGCGATCATGTCGTTTATCCGACGCATGGCGTCGGCATGGTGACCGGTATCGAAGAACAGGAAATTGCCGGCGACAAGCTGAAACTGATTGTAATCGACTTTGACAAGGATCGCATGGTGCTGCGCGTACCAATGGCGAAGGCGGAAACCTCCGGGTTGCGGCGCCTGTCGTCGCGGGACGAAATGAAGGCTGCGATGAAGACGCTCAAGGGGCGCAGCCGCGTCAGGCGCACCATGTGGAGCCGCCGCGCGCAGGAATACGAAGCAAAGATCAATTCCGGGGATCCGATCTCAATCGCGGAAGTCGTGCGCGATCTGTATCGCAAAGAAGACCAGCCGGACCAGTCCTACAGCGAACGGCAGATTTACCAGGCGGCTTTTGACCGGCTGATGCGGGAACTTGCTGCTGTGGAGGATATCGACGAGGATACGGCAACGGAACAGCTTGAAACGGTGTTGAAAGCCGCGTAACGCGGTTCGGATATTGGCGTTTCCAGCGGTCCTGCGTTTCTGTTCTGAACTTGCCTTGTGAACGAGAGTGGTAGAGCGGAGCAATATACCCACGTTCCCTAACGCTCGGCGTATCTGGGCTGTCAGTGCCATTCACGGCGAAGCCAGAAAGCTTGAAGTGTTGCACAGGGCGATGATGCCGCGCATCGCTGTTGGTGATCGCCTTGTCTATCTTGGCAATTACCTGGGCATCGGGCCATTGCAGTTCGAGACGATCGCCGAACTGCTCCGTTTCAGGCGCCTGTTTCTATCGATTCCACCGTATATGGATGGCGGCGATGTCATATTCCTGCGTGGTGCGCAGGAGGAAATGTGGCAGAAGCTGCTGCAACTCCAGTTTTCCGTAAGGCCGAAGGAAATCCTGGAATGGATGCTCGCCAAGGGCGTGGAGGCCACGTTGTCGGCATATGGCGGCCGGGCGTCAGATGGTTTTCTGCGGGCGCGTGAGGGCCCGGTCGCCCTGACAAGCTGGACATCGGAATTGCGCGTGGCCGCGCGGGCGGCGCCGGGTCATGATGCGCTCATGAGCAGCCTGAAGCGGGCGGCCATGTCGCATGACAAAGGCGTTCTGTTCGTGAGTTCAGGTATCGATGTTTCTCAGCCGCTGAAAAAACAGACAGACAGCTTCTGGTGGGCGGGTCGCAGCTTTTCCAGGATCACCAAGCCATATGAATCTTTTCGCCGGATTGTCCGCGGCTACGATCCCGATCACGGCGGCTATTTCGAGACACTCGATACGCTGACGATTGACGGCGGTTGCGGTTTCGGCGGGCAACTGGTTGCGGTTTGCCTTTCGCCCGATGGCGAAATTATCGACCGGCTGGAAACCTGACCGCCGCGTCGTCACAGCCGGGTCGGACCGGTTTGCGAAAATTTGTACCATTTCCTGAAATTCCCTGCCGTTTTGTTGAGCAGCGTGTTTTTAATCTATTGAAAAATAACAATTTTAAAGAAGACTATTTTAGTCCATATTTTGCTTCGAAAACGGAACTATTCATGGTATGTTCACGTTGTTGATAAGGAACCATGTTGCATATCGCTGGTTGTAGCGTGAAAGGAGATGCATGGCTTATATCGATGATCCGCAGACCCAACGGGCAAACCTTAGATATGTCCGGGCGTCGATGCGGGAACCTCTTTTGGAACGCGATGTCGAGTTTGAGCTTGCCAGACGCTGGCGCAACTCCAGGGATGAAGATGCGCTGCACCGGCTGGTGCAGGCATATGCACGTCTGGTTGTCAGCACGGCGTCCCGATTCCGCAATTATGGTCTGCCGGTAGGCGACCTGGTCCAGGAAGGCAATATCGGCCTGATGCAGGCCGCGGCAAAATTTGACCCGGATCGCGAAGTGCGTTTTTCGACATATGCGACCTGGTGGATTCGCTCGGCCATACAGGATTACATTCTGCGGAACTGGTCAATTGTCCGCACCGGCACGACAGCGGCACAAAAGACGCTGTTCTTCAATTTTCGCCGCCTGCGGGCGCGTATCGGCGACTCGCCGTCTGAACGGTTGACCGATCTGGCGCGCGAAAAAATCGCGCGGGAACTGCGCGTCAAATATGCCGAAGTCGAATCCATGGAAAATCGTTTGAGCGGCGGCGATCACTCGTTGAACGCCGTCGTGGCCGACGGGTCGGAAGACAGCTGGCAGGATTTCCTGGCCGATCCGCGCCCGACGCCTGAGGATATCGTGACAGACCAGTGGGACCGCGACGTGAGTATCCACTGGTTGAACGAGGCGTTGAAGGAACTGTCGCCACGCGAACAGAAAATCATCCGCAAGCGCCGGCTACGGGAAGATGGCGCGACGCTGGAGGAGCTGGGTCGGGAATTGGGCGTCAGCAAGGAGCGCGTCCGGCAGTTGGAGCATCGTGCCCTGTCAAAAATGCGGGACAGTATCAGCGGGAATGTCGAACGGCCCGCCGATCTTCTGATCGACGCATAGGGTGCTGCCGGAGCTGGCTGGCTCCTGCGGCACTATTCGACGACTATTTTCACGCGATTACGGCCGCCGCGCGCTCCGTTATCCGTCAGCCCGTTCAGTACCAGAAAACGTTCGCGCGGAAATTTGTCGAAGGCCATCCGCGATACGAAGGCCTCCGGCGATGCGCCGGCGCCTGCCTGCACGACTTGCAATCGCCTGGGCTTCAAGGCCGCCGCCTGGGCCGGTGATATCCGCCGGAAGCTGAACGTCGTCCGCTGAAGCGGCACGGTCAGGCGGCGCATCGCGGCTGTTGGCGCCAGGAACATGAACCGGAATATCCGGCGGGAGTCGAAACGGATTGCCACCAGGCGCAGTTCGGCTGCTGTATTGCCGATCTGGCCGCTAACCGTTGCGGTTGCGGCTTCAAAGCCGTTAATATCGATGCTTTCCAACCCATTGAGCCGAACCCCGGATGCCCAGTCCCGGGCAATATAGGTGCTCATTTTGCCCTGGAACGGCTTGGGGGCATTATCGAATACGATTTGCGCCTGCTCTTTTGTCGAACTGGCGATGACCTGTTCCGGTGTGTTGCGCAGGATAAACCCGTCGGGCACCGTAAACTCGAACCGTAAAACCGGATGGACAAAGCGTTCTCCGCGGACGAATCCCTGGTCTGGACCGTCCCCGAATATCATCCCGTCAATCGTGTTCAGATAGGTATCGCGTTGCCGTATCTGTGATTGCCGTTCGCCGTTTCCGGCAAGGGCGGCGGCCTGCTGGACGCGGGCAATGGTCCGGGGGTGGGTTGCCGTAATGTCATAGGCATCGACATCAGACGGAGAGCGGCCGACGACCAGGGCTTCCAGCTGACTGTTGGCCCGCATTTTCTCCAGAAAACTGGTCATGGCGTTGGCATCATAGCCGGCACGCCGCAGGTACCGGATACCGAGCATGTCCGCTTCCAGTTCCTGGTCACGGGAGTAGCCCTGCAGATAGAGACCGGCGACGCTGCCGGCAAGCTGCGATGCCTCACCGCCGACAACGGCACCCAGAAGCCCGGCACCCAACTGGGCGATCATCGCCCGGCTTCGGCGTTGCGCGGAATGACGCGCTACGACATGGCCAATTTCGTGGCCGAGCACGCCCGCCAGTTCCGCTTCGTCCTCCGCCAGGGTCATGAGGCCGCGGGAGATGTATACAAACCCGCCCGGCAGCGCGAAGGCATTGACGATCGGGCTGTTCAGCAGGGTGAAGGTAAAGCCCAGATCAGGTGTTTCTGATGCCGCGGCGAGCCGGCCGCCAATGGCGGCGACATAACCGCCTGCTGCGGGGTCGTCATAGACACCGCCAAACTGTTGCAGGATTTTAGGATGTTCCTGCATGCCGAGCTGTTTTTCGTCGGCGTCGCCTGTAAGGACGAAATCCTGTTTCCCGGTCGCGGGATTGACGGCGCAACCGCTCAAACCGAGCGTAAGACCGGTGCAGGCTGCCAGGCCGCAAAAATGACGCCGGGAAAATGTCATGCCGCAAAGTCTCCTAATGTCTACCGGTGGGTTCTAAACAGGGTAATGCCGGTCATTGTTCCAATCTCAATCGATAATTTCGATCTGTTCCGGATGGGTTGCTTCGATCATGGGCCCATTGCGGGACTGCACCCAGCCACGAACACGTATGTGCCGTCCCTCAAGATTTCCAGCATCCAGCATCGAATCCGGAAATAACCGGCGGGCCCGCGTGCCGATGGAAACCGTAAAGTCGGTTCGCCAGTCATCGCCGAAATTCAGATATGTCCAATTCCGTACCGTTGCCACGGCCTGCACGGTTCCTTCGACAACATGGAAACCGCCAATGGCGCCGGCAAGGTCCATGGCATCGCGAACGTAGTAAAAGGGGTGGCGCCAGACACCACGCCGCGCCTCTCGCGCCTCCTGTTCGAAGGACAGCAATTCGCCGACGACTGCCCGGTTATCCGCGAAACTGTATACCCGCGCCATGCCCTGCCGCAGCAGTTCCGCCTGAATCCAGTTTCCCGCCGAATCATGCAGATGCGCCAGTTGCCGTTTATACCGGTCGACGCGACGACCGCCATAGGAAAGGGTCACGACCTTATCCAGCGCCAGCGCAGCCAGCGCAGCCTTGGCATCGTCGCCAAGAGGCCATGCTTTGAAATTTGGTCTGCCCAATGGCAATTTCGGTGCCTGTATGCCGACCAGTCGCACTTCGCGCCCGTCTTCCAGGACAAGTGTATCGCCATCAACGATTTCGATAACCCTCGCCGCACCATCGCGCTCCAGCGCGGCGGGGGCGGTCAGGGGAAATGTGACCAGTAGGAACAGTGCTGCAACAAAGCGTGACATGTGGATTTTCCGTAGCGCGCCGGGTTAAATTGCACTATCTCCGACGTCAGTTTAGTACAAATGCCATATCCGCGGGAGTAATGCGTCATGAACCGGAAGGACCTCTTTCCGGAGGTAGAGCCCTATGCGCAGGGCTATCTCGCTGTCGATGCGCTGCATGAACTCTACTGGGAAGAATCGGGCAACCCGGCGGGCGTTCCCGTGCTTTTCCTCCATGGCGGTCCGGGTGCGGGTGCGATGCCGGCGCACCGTCGGTTTTTTGATCCCCAGTATTACCGGATCGTGATTTTTGACCAACGCGGTGCGGGCAGGTCGCGACCTGCCGGGGAACTGACCGATAATACAACGCCGAACCTGGTCGATGATATCGAAGCGCTTCGCCGTTTCCGGGGAATTGACAGATGGCTGGTCTTCGGCGGGTCCTGGGGATCGAGCCTCGCACTGGCGTATGCGGAAAAACATCCCGATCGAAGCCTTGGACTGATACTGCGGGGCATTTTCCTGTGCCGGAATGACGAGATCACCTGGTTTCTGAAAGGGATGGGGCGGATTTTTCCGGAAGCCTGGACGAGCTTCGTTGAATTCCTGCCGGAAGTGGAGCGCGGGACCTGCTGGGGAACTATTATCGCCGCCTGACAGCACCGGACCCGGAGGTTCACCTGCCGGCCGGGGCTGCCTGGAGCCGGTATGAAAGCGCCTGCTCCACCCTGCTGCCGAACCCGGAAGCGTCAGCGCCTATTGGCGACCTCGGCAAAGCGTTGGGTCTGGCGCGGATCGAAGCGCATTACTTCGTACATGACTGTTTTCTGGAAGAGCGTGCGCTCCTCAACAATGCCTCTAAACTGAAGGGCATTCCTGGCGTCATCGTACAGGGGCGTTACGATATGGTTTGCCCCATTGCGTCGGCGGCCCTGCTGGCGGCAGCATGGCCTGACGCCACCTATGTCATTGTGCCGGATGCGGGCCATTCCGCAATGGAACCGGGTATCCGGACGGCGCTCGTTCAGGCGACGGAACGGTTCAAGCACCGGGTTTCCGATTGAACCGGGCATAATTCACTCTTGCAACCACGCATTCCCTCCGTAATAGTCTCCGGCGTCTATCGGGGATAGGGGTGAATATGGCAGGTTCAAAGACAGTTGCCGCAGCATTGGGAACAATGCTGGCGCTGGGATGGGGCGGCGCGGCCTATGCGGATGACGATCCGGCTTTTGTGACATTTCATGCCGGCGGATATGACGTAAACGACGATGAAACCGCGGGACAGTTTAATCTGGAGTTCCGGTCGGACTGGGATGACTGGTACGTGAAGCCCTTCGCGGGCATCATGGCGACGACCGATGCGGCGTATTACGGGTATGGCGGATTCCTGCTGGATATCTATTTCGGCAACCGGATCGTATTTACGCCGAATGTTGCCGTAGGTCTTTATGCGGACGGCGACGGCAAGGACCTTGGTTCGACCATCGAATTCCGGTCCGGCGTCGAACTTGCGTATCGGTTCGATAACCGGGCGCGGCTTGGTCTCGCGTTCCACCATATCTCGAACGCGCATATATCCGAGAACAACCCGGGCACCGAAACGCTGACCCTGACTTTTTCCCTGCCGTTGCACAACGTATTTGCGGAATAATTGTTACGGGGTTTTTCCGGCTTTCCCCATGACTTCGGGGTTGACGACGTTGATCGGTGCGCCGCGTTCATAGGCCAGTATCTGATCGAAGATATCGGAAAACTGCAGTTCGTATTCCTCATGTGACACATAGCCGATATGCGGTGTGCACACGACATTCTCCATCGCGAAAAGCGGGTGGTCGCGGTTGCGAACCGGTTCTTCCTCGAACACATCGACGGCAGCCATACCCGGCCGACCGGCGCGTAGCGCATCGACCAGCGCGCCGGGGGCAATAAGCCCCGCGCGGCTTGTGTTGACGATCAGGGCCGTCGGCTTCATGCGGGCAAGGTCCTGCGCCGTGACGATACC
>CAXBEC010000046.1:0-10626 GCA_963974145.1 uncultured Alphaproteobacteria bacterium
CTGTTCTTGATTGTTCACTTTTATATACCGGGTTGGCATCGCGTCCGGCAATGAGAGTCGTGATCAATGGCTGCGTTTCTAAGGCAATCTGATTTCCGGCTTCTTAACAAAACGCCCGCGATGGTTTTCTCAAAGGCGTGGTGTGCTTAGCGTGCGGGCCGGTTCACGCAGCTTATGCGCCAGGCATCGCCTTCGCTCAGGCCGGTAATATAATCCAGATTTGTGACGCCCAGATGAAGCGCACTGAAGGCAAGTGCGCGTTCGGGGCTGAGCCCCAGCGCGAGTGCCAGCGCCGCGCGGATCGTGCCGCCATGGGCGACGGCGATGATATCGCGCCCCGCGTGATCAGCCGACAGGCGCATGATCGCGGGGGCGGCACGGGCGACCACGTCAGCAAAACTTTCCCCGCCCGGGGCGCGGATAAATGCCGGCGCGCGCCAGTATTCCGCCGCCACGTCGTCGCGCAGCGCCGCGAATTCGGCGCTCGTCAAGCCCTGCCAGTCGCCGAAGTTCTGTTCACGCAAGGCAGGCTCGCGCTGCGGCGCCGGCAGGTTCAACCCGGCGGCCCGGATTGCATCTGCGGTCTGCACGGCGCGTTTCAGGTCGCTGGTAACCAGTACGGCATCGGCTGGCAGTATCTTCGCCAGCGCACGGAAACTTTCCGTATCGGTACAATCGGCGTCCAGGTCATGCTGCCCGTAGACTATATTTCGGCCGTCGGGGACCGGCGCGTGACGAATCCACCACCAGCGGGTAACCGTGCTCACCCTGTGATCCCTCCGTTACGAAAAATGCGCCGCGGCGGCGATCAGGATGGCGGTTTCCGCTACCTGTTGTGCCGCGCCCAGCGTATCGCCGTTATAGCCGCCGATCTGCCGGTGAGCCAGCCAGGCCAGTCCCGCGACCGCCAGGCAGGCCAGTATGATTGCCATGATGCCGGCGCCCGGTCCCAGCAAAAACAACGCGGCGATGGCGCCGATTCCGGCAGCCGTCCAGGCCGTGCCATTTGTCGGTCTTCCGGCCGCCGCCGCCAGTCCGCGTTGGCTGGCAAGGGGTTGCGTATTCATTACCGCGGGCAGCAACCCGCGCGACAATGCCGCGGCAGCAATCAGCGCTGCGACGGCGATATCGGGCATCGTGATGGCGACCAGGGCGGCGGCGCGCAGGGCGACGCTGAAGACCAGCGCCAGCACGCCGAAGGCGCCGCTGCGGCTGTCGCGCATGATTTCCAGTTTGCGTTCCGGCGTCGTTCCGCCCCCGAACCCGTCAGCGGTATCCGCCAGCCCATCTTCGTGCAGGGCGCCGGTGATGATTGCCGTCGCGGCAAGCGCAAGCAGCGCGGCGACTGTATCGGGCGTGCCGATCCAGAGGGAAATACCGAAGACGATACCGCCGCCCAGCCCGACCAGCAGGCCCGCCACGGGGAAGGCCCAGCTTGCCGCCGCCAGCCCGCCTTCCGCGCTGCCGACCGGCATCCGGGTCAGAAACGTAATCGCGATGCGCAAGTCGCGCGCCAGGTTTCGCGAAGACGGCGGCTGTTTCGATTCCGTGTCGGTCATTGATCTGTTTGCTGTCTGCTGCGTTGAACCTGCGCTACGGCATATCATTCATGCCTGGTGTTGGAATAGCCAGAAAGGTTTGTATCACGCTTCTGATTCAAGCCACCGTCGAAGCCGGTACTCCGGCGTTTACCCGCCACAGGGCAGGTGTTTCGAAAAGATGAGGGTCTTCGGCCGGCAAACGGGTCGATCCGTGGTGTTTCATCCGGTACAGCGCCAGTGCCATGGCGCCGGGTATCACCAGCACGAACAGTTTGGCTTCAGGCGCGCAGGGATCGTTTCGTTCCGGGGAAGTCGGCAGCAGCCTTTGAAAAGGCAAGATCTCTTCGGGTTTTCTGCCGCATGTACCAGTCAAAGAATTCGTCGGCCGGCAGGGGGCGGCTGAAATAGTATCCCTGGATTTGTTCGCAGCCATATTCGCGCAACAGGTTCAGCTGGGCCGAAGTTTCGACACCTTCGGCAACAACTTCGAGCCCCATGCTTTTGCCAAGCGAAATGACTGTGCGGGTAATTTCGGCGTCGTCGTTGTTGAAGGCAATGCCTGCGATAAAGGACTGATCGATTTTCAATTTGTCGACGGGAAGCTGTTTCAGATGAACCAGCGATGAATAGCCTGTACCGAAATCGTCAATTGAAATCGAAATGCCGCGGGCACGCAGCGCATTCAACGTATTTACGATTGAGTCCACCCTGTTCATCAGGGCGCTTTCGGTGATCTCGACTTCCAGGAAGTAGGGGTCTATTCCGGTTTCTTCGATAATGTCATCAAAGACTTGGATCAGGTGGGGATCGGACAACTGGACCGGCGACAGGTTGACCGAACAATTGGCGACCGGCAGTCCCTGGTCTTTCCATAAAGCCATTTGCGCACTTGCCGTGCGTAATACCCATTCTCCAATGGGCAGAATCAGGCGGTTCATTTCCGCGACCGGGATAAAGTCGCCAGGTGGGATATATCCCCTGACAGGGTGGCGCCAGCGCAATAATGCCTCGGCCCCGATCGTAACGCCTGTTGAAACCGCGACCTTGGGTTGGTAGTGAAGTTCGAATTCATTGTTTTCAAGGGCAAGCCGCAGATCCTGCTCCATCTTCCGGCGGGTATGTGCAGCGGTATTCATGCTTTTGTCATAGAAGCTGAACCGGCCGCGTCCTTCCCCTTTTGCGCGGTACAGCGCCATGTCGGCGCTTTTCAGGATATCGGCAGGTTCCTGTCCGTCTTGCGGCACCATCGCGATTCCGATACTGGTCGATATGTGAAGTTCCTGGTCACCCAGGCGGACCGGACGCGACATGGCTTCATGGATTTTCTTGGCGAGCTGGATGGCGCCTTCCTGACTGCCGATATTCGGCGCGACGATAATGAATTCGTCGCCCCCCAGACGGATTACAGTGTCGGAATTCCGCGTCGACTGCGTCAATCGGTCTGCAATAATCTGCAGCATTTCGTCGCCCGCAGGATGGCCCAGCGTATCGTTGATATCCTTGAAATGATCCAGGTCCAGAAGAAGTGTCGAAACCATCGTTTTCAGCCGGTTGCTCTGGGCGATGGCATTTGAAAGCGTGTCATTGAACACGGACCGGTTCGGCAGGTTCGTCAGCGCGTCACGTCGGCCCAGCTCAGCCAGTTCGGAAAGGAAATTCTGGCGTGCCTGGGCATAGCGGATGGCGCGCCGGAGCAGCGCCGGTGTCAACTCGTTCTTGGATAGATAATCTACAGCGCCAGCCTTCATGACGTTTAGCGCCAGGTTTTCATTCTCCTCGCCGGTGAGAAAAATTACAGCAGCGGTCTTGCCGGGTACCCGGGACATGGCATGGAACGTTTCAATGCCGGATTTTCCCGGCAGGTGATAATCGAGAAGGATGCAATCGAAGGCTCCGTTTATAAAGGCGTCGAGTCCCGACTCGCCATCGGAGGCTTCATGCAATTGACAATTCAGGCCGGACCGGCGGAGGGCCCGGCTGATGCTTTCCCGGTCGACCTCGTCGTCCTCTACCAGCAGTATCCGGACCAGGGAGTTCGTCAGCATGGCAGATCCACAACGGACTGATACTTTTCAAGCAGGCTCAGTGTGTCGCCAAATGTGCCTCTACCAATGGGTTTCACGATGTAGCCGGCGACGTTCTTGTCATAGGCTCTATGTTTGTCGTCCCGCGAATTGGACGTTGTCAGGACGAAAATGATTGATTGGCGCAGCGCCGGGTCGTTGCGGATTTCCTCCAGAAATTCGTGTCCGTTCATGCGGGGCATGTTCAGATCCAGCAATATCAGACAAGGCGCCTGCAGTGGCGCGTTGCCGGCGCTACCCCGCAACAGGGCGAGCGCCTCAATCCCGTCATTCGCCGTATAGGATGGGTTGTCGAACTTCATTTTTTTCAGGGTACGCTGTAATCCCATGATGACGACCTCGTCGTCATCCACGATCAGGATGCTGGCCGGTTTACGATCCATGGCCTGATTCCTTTGGTGCAGACGATTTCCGCCACGTAAACCGGAAAGTCGTGCCGCGTTGCGCCGATTGGCTGACGACCTCTATCTTTCCACCATTGGAATAGACGTAGCGTTCCACCATGGACAGACCAAGCCCGTTGCTGCCCGGCTTGTTCTTGGTGCCGAGGGTCTGGAACATTTCGAAGATCCGTTCGTGAAATTCCTCGGGAATGCCCGGGCCGTCATCGGCAACAGAAATACTGACATGTGTCCCGAGGTCGCGGCCGGAAATTTTGATATAGCCGCTGTCGCGGTCGTGATGCTTGATAGCATTCGAGACGAGGTTCTGCAGGACATGCGACAGGGGCGTTCGCGCGGCGAAGAATTCGGGTAAATCCGGTTGCACCTCTATCGAAAACCCAGCCGGTGGATTCATCAGGTCGACCACATCCTGCGCCAGGGCGGTTGCGTCCACCAGCGAGATATCCCTGGCCGACAGGCCAATGCGGGAATATTCCAGCAGCCCGTCCAGGAGCTCGTCCAGCCGCTGAATGCGGGCACGCATCTTGTCCAGGTGGCCGCGTGTTTCATTGGTCAGGACTTCTTCCAGGTCCTCTTCAAGAAAGCCTGCCAGATTATCGATTGCCCGCAAAGGCGATTTCAGATCGTGTGATGCCGCATAGGCAAATCGTTCCAGTTCCTTGTTGGACCGCTCCAGTTCATGCGACCGCGCCGCCAGTGTTTTTGTTATTCTTTCTGCAAGAATTTGGGCGCGCCGACCGGTGGAGGAGAAGGACCACAATACGCCAAAGACCAGCAGGCTGGTGACCAGTCCGGCCCCCAGCACCATGTTCGCTTCGGTTGATTGGTGGGCGGCTTCGAACTCGGGTTCGGATGCAATGACCAGCGTCCATTCATGTTGCCCGAACTGGAATACCGTTTCCTGCTCGAACCGGGCTTTGTGATTCTCGTTGGCAAGCCTGGGGGAAAACATCAGCGCCTCATCATCCCGGGACAGGCCGTCAAAAATGCTTAGATGAAGGTCCGTAATACCGTAGCCGAGGATACCATTCATCAGATCGTTCATGCGGAACGGGCTGTAGACAAAGCCTTTGATTTTCTGCCGCCGCATTTCGGTCGTCGATGGGTCGAGGCCGTGTCCATAATAGGGGACATAGAGCAGGAAACCGGACTGAACATCGTCCAGGATTTCCTGTACCAGTGTGACCCTGGCGGAAAGCGCCGCTCTTCCGGAATCGCGCGCCTGGTTCATCGCATCGCGGCGCACGACCTGCGAATACATGTCATAGCCGAAGGCCTGCTGGTTACGCAGGTCAAATGGCTCAAGAAAGGTGATGGACGAATATATTTCGCGATCGCCGGGAGGACGGATTGAAAAATCCTCAAAGCCTTCCTGGCGGATGGATTCTTCATAGGCCAACCGGTTTTCCGGTGTTACGAACTCCGCATACCCCAGACCCTGTATACCCGGGAACAGTGTTTTAAGGTCCAGCGCCGTGACATATTCGTGCCATTCGGCGCGGCTGACAGTGTTGGAGGCCTTCAGGAGTCCCAGGCCACCGTGAAGCACCTGGTTATAGGCGACCATTCGTTTTTCGATGGCATCGGCAACCTGTGCCACGCGTATATCGAACTGGTTCTGCGCCGCTTTTTCATTTGCATGCCAGACGGTGTAATAGGCGAAGACGGTCGCCATCAGCATGACGCCCAGCGTTATCTGCGCCCATAGCATGCCATGCGGCTTCAATTCCTGCCGGAACGTGGACAGCATTCCGGGGATTGGCGCGTTTTCGGTTTCGGTCGGACTCAGATTATCCGTTGAAACAGACGATACGGACACAGCGATGTACCTGTCATGGTTAAACAAGTACACCACTACAAAGCCTCGGCGTTTAAATTGTGTAAAAGCCCGAAGCGCAACAAGCCTAATTCATTAATATAGTGAAAATCGATCAATGCTTTCGCGTGTCGGCGTGCGGTTCCTAGCACTATGGTTTAGCTGCGTCTTTCCTGCTTGCGGTGACCCAAGGGCCGAAGCGCCTGCTGCAATAATGGTTAATGCCCGGAACATTTATTTTTTTTGATAGATTTGCGGTCCTGGCTGAACCGTCATATACGGAAGCCGCCCCCATTTTGTTTTGACAAGGCGGGGTTGATGGACATGGACGCCGTCTGGCGACAGGCCTGAAACGGACCAGCGGAGGAAATATGGTGAAACAAGAAGCCGAGGCGACGTTTGCGGAAATACGGGGCCTGTTTCCCATGCTGCCCGCGGCGGACGACGCGGCGCGGGACAAGACAGTCGCGCGTGAAGCAGACCTGGCCAAACCGGCAGGGTCGCTGGGCCGGCTGGAAGCGCTGACCGCATGGTGTGCCGCCTGGCAGGGGCGGCATCCGCCACTGATAGAACATCCGCGTGTCGCCGTATTTGCTGCCAATCATGGCATCGCCGCCCAGGGTGTATCGGCCTATCCGTCGTCGGTTACGGCACAGATGGTTTCCAATTTCCAGGCGGGCGGGGCAGCGATCAACCAGCTTTGCCTGCAGCAGGATGCCGATCTTCGGGTTTATGAGATGGCGCTGGAATACCCGACACGGGATTTCACCCGGGACGCCGCGCTGAGCGAGGAAGAATGCGCCCGGGCGATGGCCTATGGCATGATGGCGGTTGAAGATCAGGTCGATATCCTGTGTCTTGGTGAGATGGGCATCGCCAACACGACCAGCGCCGCGGCACTGTGCAACGCGTTGTTTGGCGGCGCTGCGGAAGACTGGACCGGCCCCGGCACCGGCGTCGCGGGGGAGGCATTGCAGCGCAAGGCGGCCGTCGTTAGGCAGGGCGTCGCGTTGCATCAGGAAGCGGCGGGCGACCCGCTGGAAGTCCTGCGTCGGCTCGGCGGGCACGAACTGGCGGCGATCGGCGGGGCGATTCTGGCGGCCCGGGTTGGCCGTGTGCCGGTTATCCTTGATGGCTTTGCCTGTACCGCGGCGGCTGCCGTTCTGTATGCGATCGATGCCGGTGCGCTGGACCATTGCATCGTCGGCCACTGTTCGGCGGAACCTGGTCACCATCGTCTGCTGGATGTCATCGGCAAGCGACCGCTGCTCGATCTGGGCATGCGGCTCGGCGAAGGGACCGGTGCTGCGATGGCGCTGGGATTGATACGGGCCGCAATTGCCTGTCATACCGGTATGGCGACGTTCGAGCAGGCGCGGGTGGACGGGCCTGTTTAGTCGTGGTGACCCCGGAAAAAGAACCGCCCAATCCGGAACCGGCACCAGCAGCGTCCGCTGCCCGTCCGCGCGAAGGGCGACTGGGGTTGCGGACGCTGATCCTGATCCGCTGGATCGCTGTTGCCGGGCAGACGCTTACCATACTGGTTGTGCATTACGGCTTCGAGTTCACGTTGCCGGTTTTCGCCTGCCTGCTGGTCGTGGGGCTGACCGCCCTGTCGAATATTCTCCTCGCGGTACGCATGTCGCCACGCGCGCGGCTGGGCGACCGGGATGCGACGCTGGTGCTTGGCTTCGACATGCTGCAGCTTGGCATGCTGCTTTATCTTACCGGCGGGCTGGAAAACCCGTTCACGATCCTGATTCTGGCGCCGGTAACCGTCGCCGCAACGATCCTGTCGCGCGGGCCAACCATCGCGCTGACCCTCCTGGCGCTGGCAATGGTTGCCGGCCTCTCTTTTCTGCGCGCGCCGCTGCCCTGGACGGGAACCGCGCTGTCGCTGCCCTTTCCCTATGCGCTGGGTGTCTGGACGGCGCTGTCCGTCGCCCTGGCGTTCATTGCCACCTATGTCTGGTCGGTCGCGGATGACGCAAGGCGCATGGCGGCGGCCCTTGCCGCGACGGAGGCATCGCTTGGCCGGGCACGTAACCTGTCGGCGCTGGGCGGGCTGGCGGCGGCGGCGGCCCATGAACTGGGCTCGCCGCTGGCGACCATCGCCGTGGTGTCCCGGGAACTGTCACGCGATGTCCCTTCAGACAGTCCTTTTGCAGAAGATGTCGCCCTGCTGATCAGCCAATCGGACCGGTGTCGCGAGATTCTGGCACAGCTTTCACAGCGTCCCGAATCAGTGGACCACCGGCCGCTGGAAAAACTGACGTTTTCGGCAATGGTCATGCAGGTTTGCGAGCTCTATCAGGATACGGGCGTGACGCTGGATATTATTACCGATGCCGCCAGCAGGGGCGATCAGCCGGAAGCTCCCGAAACACCGGAATTCATGCATGGCGTCGGTAATCTGGTCAATAATGCATCACAGTTCGCGAAAAGCCGCGTGGCGCTGCACCTTTACTGGGATGAGGAGAACGTGCGACTCACGGTTCACGACGACGGCCCGGGATTTTCGCCGACCGTGCTGGCATCGCTGGGCGAACCTTATATTTCGACACGGGCGGAGTCCGATGGACATATGGGGCTGGGTGTCTTCATCGCCCAGACATTGCTGGAAACCGATGGTGCGACATTGCGTTTCCGAAACCGGCAGGGGGCGGAGGTGGTCATCCGCTGGCCTCGAAACAAGTTTGGGCGTAGCATCGGAGAACGGAGCATTGGTTAAGGTCAGGGTATTGCAATTATGAAAGAAACTGGCGAGCGCACATTGCTGATCGTCGATGATGATGCGCCGCTGCGCAACCGGCTGGCGCGCGCGATGGAACAGCGCGGGTTCGCAGTGACCGTGGCGGAAAGCGTCGCCGAAGGGATCGCATCGTCGGCCGTGGCGCCGCCGGCCTATGCGGTTGTCGATCTGCGTCTGGAAGATGGCAGCGGGCTGGAGGTCGTCTCCGCCCTGCGCCGGGCCCGCGCCGACATGCGGATTGTCATGCTGACCGGCTATGGCAATATCGCGACCGCGGTGGTGGCGATCAAGGCGGGCGCGGTGGATTTTCTGGCCAAGCCCGCCGATGCGGACCAGATCACGGCAGCGCTGCTGGAAACGGACCGGCCGCTGCCGCCGCCGCCGGAAGAACCGATGTCGGCCGACCGGGTGCGGTGGGAACATATCCTGCGGGTCTTCGAACAATGCGACCGCAACGTCTCGGAAACCGCGCGGCGTCTGAAAATGCATCGCCGCACGCTGCAGCGAATCCTGAACAAGCACGCACCGCGGGCCTGACAACGCCGGTTTCGGCTGTCAGCGCGTCAGCGCGCGGCGCCGCGGTGGTCGTTTCGGGGGCGGCGTGTAGCTGCGCTGTTTTTGCATCAACTGGTCGATATGCCGTCCCTGGTACATGGTTATGCCCATCGATTGCCCGACACGGATGGCCGCCGGGGTATCGCACCGTGACATGATGATCCGTGCCTTGCCCGTTTCTTTCACATGCTCGGCAATTTCGTCGCGGTGGATACGATGTCCTTCGGTCATCAGGTCGGGAGACCAGACCATCTTTATCAGGTCGATGCCCATTTTCTCGCGATCGATCATGTTGAAGAAATTCATGCTCACCCCGTCCAGACACAGCCGGTAGCCTTTTTCATGGATGAAATCGCGGGCGAACATGAAGGCGTTGTAATCGGCAAAGACCTCGGTCGGCTGCACCTCGATAATGATCGTGCCCCGGCTGCCGGTACGCAGCGAGGAATCGAATTCGATGAATTCCGGCGACAGCAGCGTGCTGATATTCAGGTTGAGACTGAAGGATGAAAACAGGTCGCTGTCGTCAGCGCGGCCCAGCATCCGCAGCATGCGCGTGTCCAGCGTCTGTGTCAGGTGCTGAAAAAGCCACCGGTTCGATGCCAGGTTCACGTCCGGCAGCATCGATTCCGCCAGGTCGGCAATGGAGATATACAGTTCCTTGACGATAGATTGCGGCGGGTTTGCTCCCACGACGACGCAGATATGCTGCCGGCGCAATACGCTCGAAACATCGGTCCGCTGCAGATAGCCTTCCAGCTTGCCAAGCTGTTCCGGCGTCAGGGGCCGTCGGTCGTCTTCCTGTTCCTGGGGCATGCCGGCTTCGGCAGCGGCCGCGGCGAGACGCCGATCCCGCGCCTGCTCCTCCTCGTAAAGCCGTTCCGTGGCCGCCAGAAAACTCTGATACCCGGTTTCAATATTGTACCAGGTGCAGAATCGGGCCATCGCCTCTTCGTCCGGCCCCTGGGTCAGAGGGTCCTCGCTGAACAGGAACCGCAGCCGCATGACCGCGTCGTCGATATCCGAAATCTTGGCGTCCTTGCAGATGAAGACCATATCCGTGCTGCGCAGCACAAAGACCTGCCCGTCGAACTGGGCGACGGTTTCCTCGAATGTATTGACGGCGACGCGGATATGCTGCTCGCGCCGGTTCTGGGGTTTCAGCCGCGACAGGTGGATATGGACGGCGCGCCGTCCCTCGCGGTGGCGTTCCAGGCGCTGGGTGTAGTCGAGCAACAGATATGCCTGACTGTATGGGCTTTCCGCGTTCTGCATGTTCGGTATTGGCATGCCGTTGTTGTGGGTGTCCGGCCTTGCGGCGATCCTTGAGTGACGACGTCCGGCAAGGATTTCCCCAGGCCGGATCGCAGTAGAGCCCGGTTCACTATGGTTTTAACATAGCTTTCCAAACAGTCCGTTTCAATTCGGGCCTGTAATACGCATTTGCGGTGTTTCGGCGGTGCCGGCAATCAGG
>CAXBEC010000047.1:0-10591 GCA_963974145.1 uncultured Alphaproteobacteria bacterium
GACTCGAACCAGTCCAGCCGCTCGCCGCGATCCAGCACCATCTGCAGGCAGACCACGGCCAGGATCAGCGATATGACGCCGATCCAGTCGAGGCCGTGCCGCCGTGACGGGGTTGCCGGAAGGGTCAGGAATATCCCGGTCAGGGCGAGCAGGCCCAGCGGCACATTCATGAAGAACACGTAGCGCCAGTCATACCACTCGGTCAGCATCGCGCCGAGCGTCGGGCCCACCACGGGCCCCAGGATCATCCCCATTGACCAGATGCTCATGGCGAAACCATGCCGGTGCTTGGGATAGGTATCCAGCATGATCGCCTGCGAAACCGGCAGCAGCGGCGCGCTGACGAAGCCCTGCAGCGCGCGCATCACCACGACCTCGCCCAGGCTGGTCGAGGTGGCGCACAGCAGCGATGTGACCGTGAAGCCGACAATTGACGCCAGGAACAGTTGCCGCCGGCCGATCCGCTGGCTGACCCAGCCGGTCAGGATGGTGCCGACCGCGCTGGCCACAACGAAGGCGGTAATGACCCAGCTGATCTGGTCCGGGCTGGCCGACAGGTTGCCCTGCATGCTGGGCAGGGCAACATAGGCGGTGCTCATATTGACCGCGTGCAGCAGCGAAGCCGCCAGTACGGGAACCGTGATAATGACCAGTTCGGCGGTCGTGAAGGGCCCGTTTGCCGGTTTGTTGACGGTGTACAAGTGTGCGACCTAGGGCTTCGCTGTTTCCATCAGGACCGGTGCGCCGGCGCGGTCTGGCCGGATATCGACGCCATAGCCGGGGCCGGATACCTGCAGCCGCCCGCCGAGCAGCCGTTCACCCTGCGCCAGCAGGGTACGCCAGCCCACTTCGCCGTAGGGAAATTCCAGGATTTCCGCATTCCGGTTGGCGGCGACCACATGCGCGCTGGCGGCGGTGCAGAGTGGCCCGCTCGGGTTATGCGGAGCGAAGGCGACGCCGTGTTGCCCCGCCATCTTGCACATCCGGTCCAGTTCGCCGGTGCCGCCGACGAATTTGACATCGGCGATGGCGACGTCAATGCAGCCGCTGCTGACCAGTTTCTCCAAAGCCGCATGTGTATACAGGTCCTCGCCGCCCGTGACCCGCCCGCCGGATTGTTTGCGCAGCTTGTCGGCGGCCGTCCGGTCCCAGGAATCGAAAGGATCCTCGATCCACTGGATATCCAGCGATTTGGCGATTTCGGCCAGCAGCGGGCCGGTTGCGGCCGTGAAGCGCCAGTGGCAGTCGATCATCAGCGTGGCGTCACTACCGATCGCCTCTCGCAGGGCGGTCAGCCGCGCGACGCCGGGCTCGGTAATCCGGGCACCTTCGGTTTCCAGCGCCTGCGGGGAGACCTCGTCGAACGGCGCGAATTTTACCTTTGTGATGCCGGCATCGATGACCTGCCGTCCGGCGGCCGCGATGGTCTCCGCGTCGCGGCTGGCGCACATGCGATTCACATTGGCATAGACCGGTACGGTGGTGTCTGCCGCATCGCCGGTCGCCAGCATCCCGGCGACCGGCACATTCTTTTCGCGGGCTGCCAGGTCGTACAGGGCCTGGGCGATGGCACTGGGTGGCGTCCTTGCCAGCCGGTCTGTTGCCGCGACCCCATCCATCAGTTTGGCTGCTGTGCGCAGCGGGTCGATATCCCGGTCCGCAAGGCGCTGTCCGATGCGTTCGATTTCGGCGATACAGGCCGCTTCGTCGCGGGAATCGCTGGCCTCGCCCCATCCGCTCAATCCATCAGACGCTGTAACCTCGACCAGGACCCAGTTGCCGCGATGATTGACGGGAATCGTGTGGATTTTCGTTTCGACGATTTTCATTCGAGATAATTGCGCCTTGCGGCGCCGCGGATCAAGCCATGACTTTAAACCGCTGATCCTCATCCACCGCCATCTGGTTTACCAGTTCGATTTCCCAGGCAAGGTATTCGCGCATGGCTTCCTCTACGTCGCGGCCCTGTTCGCGCGCCTTCAGCCGAATATCCGCCGGGGCGCTGGCCATGTGGGCATCGCCGGTCTCCAGCGGCAACCCCGCCGCCTGCCAGGCTTGCGTTCCGCCATTCAGCGCCATCGCCGTACCACCGGCATCCGTCGCCGCGAGACGCGCCAGCGCGCCATCCGGTGATGTGAAGACCAGCGTGTCGTGCGCCGGCAGCTTCGATAATGCATCCTTCAGTTCCGTGCGCATGGCATACCAGGCGCCGGGTATATGGCCCTCGCGGTAGGGGCGGCTGTAATCCAGGTCGACCACGACCGTCTTCCCTGTGGCCAGAAGAGTGTTCAGCGCTGCCGGTTCGATACCCGTGGCGGCTGCGCCGTCGAGCCCGAGAACTTCCGGCGCATACGGGCCGGTTGCCAGCCCGGGTGCGGCGGGATCGAAGGTCATGATCGACGCGTCCCAGCCCATCTGCTGCATCCAGGAAGCGGTCATGGTCGCGCGGACGCTGTTATCATCGACCAGTACGACCCGCGCGCCCCAGGTCCCGCAAAACACGTCGGTTTCCTGAATCAACTGCCCGCCCGGCGCCGGACGGACACCCGGCAGGTGCCCCGCCTCATATTCCTCCGGCGTGCGCACGTCGAGGACGTAAAGGGTACGGGCCGTGTCGGCGCGCCAGGTTTCCAGTGTCGCGCTGTCGATGGTCCGGATCCCGGCGCGTTGCGCGACTTTCGCGGCGGCGTCCTGTGCGGCCTTCAGGCCGGCCGGTGAAACGGGCGGCGGCTGGCGCGTTGCATCCTTGATCACCTCGTAACCGGCCAGATGCCAGTCCTGCGTTCCGTTCATCAGGGAAACGACCTTGTTGGGCACACCCGCATTGATCAGCGATTGCGCGCCGATGATGCTGCGCGTTCGGCCGCCGCAATTGACGATGACCATGGTCTCCGGCGAAGGAGTCAGATCCTTGAAGCGATAGACGAGTTCCGCCCCGGGGACGCTGATCGCGCCGGGGATGCTGTTGCTGTGGTATTCCTCGTAGGACCGGCTGTCGAAGATCGCGATATCGGCCTTGCTGTCCATCAGTGCCTTTAATTCCGCCGCGGAAATATAGGGCGTGCCGGCTTCGTGCTCGACCACTTCGGCGAAGGCCTTGCTGGGGACGTGCACGCCGCTGTACATCGGGAACCCGGCCGCGTCCCAGGAATCGATGCCGCCATCCAGCACCGATACATCGCTCCAGCCCAGCGCCGCCATCCGCGCGGCGGCTCGTTTGGCGTAGCCCTCGCCATCGTCGCACCAGACGGTACGCGTGTCGCGGCGGGGGACAAGGTCGCCAACCAGCGCTTCCAGCCGGCCCAGCGGCACGCAGGACGCCATCAGCAGGTGGCGTGCATCGAACGGCACTTCCTCGCGCGCATCAAACAGCGCGATTTCCCCGCCATCATGAAACGCTGCCTTCAGCGCCTTTGCGTCAATCCGCTTGACTGTACCGCTCATCCCGCATCTCCCCAATTTATGCTTCGCCGTGCCCGGCGCCTGCCGGAAGCCGAACAGCGGATATCATTGCGCATATTGGGGACGCAACGCTAGGGGGGCGAAGAGTCGCATGGTGCCGTATCCGGCGGACGCCCGGCGGTCAGCCCGTGACGCTGACTTCCACGGTCATGCCGTCGAAGGCGTCGGAAGGGCCGTAAAAGCTGCCGGATACAGGGATGGTCTGGCGGATTTCGCGGGCGACCGCGACCGGAATCAGGTTCACGCTGCCGACGCTGCGGTTGGTCGGGTCGAAGGTGATCCAGCCCGCGCCCGGCACATAGACCTCGGCCCAGGCATGGGTTGACCCGGCGCCTGTCGATCCCGTGAGGTTGTATTCGGGATTGTGCAGATAGCCGGAAACGATCCGCGCGCCGAACCCCGGCCGCGCTCCAGTGTTTCGTCCGGCGATTGTGTGCCCTCGTCCTCGCGGACTTCATAGGCGATTGACTGGAAAACGCCGGCGCTCAGGTCTTTGAGCAGCGATAGCGTATCGGTCGGATTGCCATGCACATATCCCTGCGCCCAGGCCTGAAGCCGCTGGTCCGGGTCCGGGTATTGCCCGACCGACAGCGCCCCCAGGTCGGTCCATTCGTCATCGGTATAGCGGAAGGGGAAATTAATGGCGCTGGCCGCAATGTCGAAAACCGGCCAGGCATCGTTGGCGATCTGGAGTTCGGTATGGCTGACAATCACCAGCGAATCGGTCATGTCCTGGAAATTGGCGGTCGCCACGGCGTTGCCCGAAACATCATAGGCCCAGCTGATCGTGGCGGCCGGCGTGATCATGATATCGTTTGAAATCAGCCGGAGGTCGCGGCTTTCGCGCGGACGCAGCATCAAGCGGTGCGGTGCCAGGCCGACCGGTTGCCGGTATCTGTAGGTCGTCGTGTGGTGGACGCTGATGGCGTACAAAGGGTTCTCCGCTAAGCCGCTGGCCGATGCCGTCTAGTGTTGTATGCATAATATTCCGCCGCTGCACCCGGTTTCCTGAAGCAACAGTCAAAAACGGCTGGTGCTTTCGGGGCGAGGCCGGGGCGGCTCGCCACTACGCCACGCATTTGAGTTCTTGCACCGGGGACAGATCCGCTCGCCGGACCAGGCGCTCGAAAAGGTGGTTTTGCACCGCAGGCAGTTCCGATTCTTCGGCGATTCCACGGCCTCCGGACTCCCGGCCGGACGTATTGACGGGGAAACGGGCATGACGGCTCCTTTTCGCGCTCAGTTTCTGTCGACGGCCCGCGTCAACGCCTGGTGCACCCGTTATCTTTTTTCTGGAATGGACGGTCGCATTCCCAGCCATTGCCGGAATGGTCGAGATGCGCGTTGGTCGGCACTTCGACCGGGATACAGGCGTTATTGGAGGCGCGAAATCCCCGGTCGCACTGCCATCCGGGGCCAAAGGACGAATCTACAAAGAACCCGTTTTCGGGAATCGTGACCGCCACGCAGGCGTCGCCGACGACGCGATAGCCCCGCTCACAGTCCCAGCCGGTGCCGGATGTATAGCTCGCCAGATAACCGTTCGCGGGCACCTTGATGGCGACGCAGGTCTTGCTGTCCTCCCGGTAACCCCGGTTGCATTCCCATTTGTCGCCAAAGGAATTCAAAAATGCATTCGGCGGCATCCGGACGGCCACGCAGCCCTTGTTGATCTCTTCAAAGCCGCGATTGCACTCCCAGCCGCGTCCATAGGATGCCCCCGTGGCATATGCATTGGCCGGTACGATGACGGCGACGCAGACACCACTGATGTCCTGGAATCCCTTGTTGCATTCCCACCCGCTGCCATAGGCGCGCTTGCTGGCGTTATCGGGGAGCTTTGCAGATGCGGCGCTGGCGCTGTATTCCCCCATCGCCATCGCGAAAAGCGCCGTCAGAAGCAGGGCGAAGAAGAAAATGGTGCGGGGATGCAGGATCTTATTCATGGTGGATTTCCAACGCATGAATACCGTGCGATTCGCAGTCGCTGAATGTCATATACCGTCTCCAAATAGTGACTAATCTGTTGCAATCACAGTCTTTAAAATATTCGAATTCTTTAAATCCCTGGCCGATAAAGAGGGTTAGAACCGACCTGTCCGACCGCCATTGCTATCGCCTTGCGCCAGGCATTTGCGCCGGGGCGCTTTCGCCATCCGGGTTCATGCCCTTCAGGTATTTGAACAGGTCACTGCCCGTCGAAAGGACCAGGGTGGTGTTGTCGGCGATGATGGATTTATAGGCCTGCATGGTACGGGTGAATTCGTAGAATGCCACCGCTTCCGGGCTTTCGTTATAGGCCGCGGCATAGATTTCGGTGGCCTTCGCGTCTGCAACACCGCGGATTTCCTCGACCTGGCGATAGGCTTCGGACTGGATCTTGTTCAGGTCTCGCACCCGGTTGCCGCGGATCCGGGCGGCCTCGCCATTGCCTTCAGACAGGAACCGTTCCGCGATCTGGCGCCGCTCGCTGATCATCCGGTCATAGATCTTCGGCCGGACACTTTCATTATAGTTGATCCGCTTGAACCGGATATCCAGCAGCTCGATCCCGAATACCTGGACCTTCTCTGCGGCCGCCGTGAAGATTTCCTGTTCGACCAGCTTGCGGCCCTTCTGGATCGGTACCAGCGATCCCATGTTCTGTGCCTTTTCCGCATCGGTCAGCAGGGCGTCACGCAACGGCACGCGATCCCTTGTTGTGCGGATGATCTCGATCAACTCATGCTTGGCGACGGCATTGCGGGTCTCACTGCCCAGAATATCGTCCAGCCGGGACTGCGCGCTGCGTTCGTCGCGCAGCCGCAGGAAGTACTGCAGAGGGTCGGTGATCCGCCAGCGGGCGAACAGATCGACCGAAATATACAGCTTGTCCTTGGTCGGCATGTCTGACGGGCTGCCATCCCATTCCAGAACCCGCTTTTCGATCGGATTGACCTCCTGCACGAAGGGCATCTTCACCTTCAGGCCGGCGGTGGTGATCGGTTCGCCGACCGGTTTGCCGAACTGGGTAATGATGACCTGCTCGACCTCGTTGACCGTATAGACCGAACTCATGCCGACATATCCGGTGATCGCCAGGACCACGATGATGATAATCTGAAGGACTTTGTTCATGGCTTTTCTACCTTCGGCGGATCGAGGTTCAGCAGGGGCAGGATGCTGCGCGACTGTTCATCCACGATGACCTTTGAACGGATGTCCGGCAGCACGCCTTCCAGCGTTTCGATATAGATTCGGCGCCGCGTGACCTCCGGCGCCTTGCGGTATTCCGCCAGCAGCGCGCTGAAGCGGGCAACATCGCCTTCCGCCTCGTTGACCCGCTTGAGCCGGTAGCCGTCGGCTTCGCGGATCCGCTGGTCTTTCTCACCCTCGGCCAGCGGGATCACCTTGTTGTAATCTCGCCGCGCCTCGTTGATCAGCTTCTCTTTTTCCTGCTGGGCCTGGTTGACCTCGTTGAAGGATTCCTGCACCGGTTCGGGCGGGTTGATGTTTTTAAGCTGCACCTGATCGATGCTGAGGCCCATTTCGTATTTGGTGGACAGCGCCTGCATCTTGGTCAGCGCCTCGGATTCGATCTCCTGGCGGCCGATGGTTATGACTTCGTCAACCGTGCGGTCGCCGACGACTTCCCGCATGACGGATTCCGAAACATAGCGCAGGGTCTCGCTTGGTTCCCGTACTTCGAACAGGAATTTGACGGGATTCGAGATACGATACTGAACCACCCATTCGACCAGCGCCGCGTTCAGGTCGCCGGTCACCATCTGGGTTTCCCGCTGCTGGGTTTCCCGCAATCCGTTGCGGGGACGCGTGCTCTGGTACGGATCAGTGGCGCCCGGAGTGGTGAACCCGAATTCCTGTTTCAGCTGCCGTTTGACGGGAACGATCGATGCTTCGTCGATGCCCAGGGGCAGCTTGAAATGCAGCCCCGGCGGCACTTCCTTCAGATACTCGCCGAAACGCTGCACAACGGCGACCGAGTCACTGGGGACCGTATAATAAGACGTCCATGCGCCAAGCCCGACGAGGCCAAGGACGGCGAGGATTATGATCCCGCGCGGGTTGCCGCTTGGCAGCATCTTTCTGACGCGGTCCTGTCCCTGGCGTATGATGTCCTCGATATCCGGGTCGGGTTTTCCCCCGTTGCCCCAGGGATTGCCCCGGTTGTCGCTACCGTCCTGTGATGGCATGGAAATGCCCTTTTCTGTTTGCGTCTGTGGTCATTCACATGGCCTTTGCCGATCCGAACAGCGCGGGCATCAGCCTGCTGCTGCCTCGGTTCCTGCATCGCGTTGCAGGGCGGCATCAAGGTCGTCGGGGTTGCCGGTATGCGGGAAACGACAGGCCTTCGAGAAGCTCTTCATCCGTTTCCACAACGTAAATACCGGCAGGCCATGGATGTGCGGTGTCGCCAAGCGTGAAGGGCCTGCGGAAGGTGACGGTTCTTTTGCTCGTGCGCGTCGTCAAGAGTTGCCTCGATCCGGTCGGCGTATGCGGCCGGTGGAAAAAAGAGGAGGAGGATCTGCCCCCTCCGGTGCGTTTCTATGATTTTT
Source organism: uncultured Alphaproteobacteria bacterium (assembly GCA_963974145.1). Lineage (GTDB taxonomy): Bacteria > Pseudomonadota > Alphaproteobacteria > UBA8366 > MarineAlpha4-Bin1. The sequence continues at coordinate 8,019 of CAXBEC010000047.1, forward strand.
GCTGTGGGCCCATATCGGTTGCTGCCTTGGCTGGCACAATTGCCGGCTGACTGGCGGCGGGCGCGTTCTTGGACTTGTCGACCTCTGCGGCTTTCGCCGGTGTAGCTTGCGCGGTGGAAAACGACTTGAAAGACATGTGGAAGTCCTTTCACCAAAGCAGCAATGATTTGCTGCATAATCAGATATGGTATTCGCAGAAATATAATTCAATTAATATTTAGATTTATTTCATTTTTATTTTATTGTGTCTAAAATAAAAAAACTAAAATATTGCATAATACAAAGTAATAAACTTTATAAGTTTTCAAAAATAACGTATTGCAGGATACTTTCTCAGCAGCGCGGTGCTGATCCGCACCGGATGCAAGCATAGGCAGTGTGACATGCCCGTGTGATTGCTTGGTGTGTGCTTTGCAATTGTCAATTTTCCCGACCCCGGGGCCCGCCGGGCGGCGGATTCTTCGGCGCGGACTGTCGATATCCTAGCCGGCTGCCGCCATGACGATGGTGCGGATGGCGAGGGCCGCGGCGGCCGTGCGGTTTTCGACGCCCAGCTTGGAAAAAATCTGCTCCAGATGCTTGTTCACGGTGCGGGGGCTGAGCTCCAGAATGGCGGCAATATCCCGGTTTGATTTGCCCTGAGAAATCCACAGCAGGACTTCGGCCTCTCGAGGTGTCAATGCCAGTTCGGCCTGCAGCACTTCTTTTTCGTCGGGGCTTTCCGTGTCGGCGACACGGAACAGGAATTCATCGGGCCCTGTCTGGCCGCTAAAGACGAAACGCAATCCACCGGAACTGAAGGCGGCGCCGAAGGAATCGCGGCTTGAGTCCACGGGAGACGAGGAAAGAAGTTTCCTGACCCAGGCCCCCACATCGTCAGGCAGGTTCAGCGTACCGTTGCTGCCACCCATCCCGGCGTCGCCACAGCGTTCGGCGGCCTGGGGCGTGCACCACAGGATACCGACCTCCCGGTTGACCGCCAGCAGCGATCGTCCCGCGGCGTCCAGCGCGACGCGGGCGCTCTGGCCCAGCCGCGCATTGGCGATATGGACGCTGATCCGGGCGATCAGTTCGTCGGGGGAAATCGGTTTGGTGACATAATCGACCCCGCCGGCGTTCAACCCTTCGATGATGTGCTCCGTCTCGCTGAGGCCGGTCATGAAAACGATGGGAATATGGGCCAGGTCGTTGCGCTGCTTCAGGTGGCGACAGGTTTCGAACCCGTTCATGCCCGGCATGATGGCGTCCATCAGGATAATGTCGGGCCTGACCCGGCCGGCGAGTTCCATGCCCTTCTCGCCACTTTGCGCGACGACGACCATGATGCCGGATTCCTCTAAAGCGTCAGTCAGAACCTTAAGCGTTTCGGGCGAATCGTCCACGACCAGGGCGATATCGCGTTTAGTCGGCATGTTCACGCTGCAAGTCTCCCAACATAGTGTCGAGTTGTTCGAAGTCGAACTGGTCGGTCAGCCTGCGGAATTCGACCGTCAGGGTTTCCAGTTCCGGATAGGCCTGCTCGATACTGGACAGTTTCTCCTGAACGCCGCGGGCATGGCCGATTTGCGCCAGACTGCGCAGTTCGTGCAGGTCGTCCGCCGGCAGGCGGCCGGTCTCCGCAATCAGCGTCTCGATATTCCGCGCCATCGGCGCCATCGGCATATCGTGGATCCATTCGATTTTCAAAAGCTTGCCGATCCGGATCAGAAGCTCGTCGATCCGGACCGGCTTGGACACGATGGCATCATGATGATGTGCGCCCATCGCATTGATCGATTCACCACCCGCGACTGCGGAAATCATGATGATCGGTGTGTTCGGATGGCCGGCGCGCCGTAACTGTGACGTCACTTCCCAGCCGCTCATGCCCGGCAGAGAAATATCGAGCAGGAAAAGATCGGCGTCGTGCTGCTGCGCAAGTTCAAGGCATTGCGGACCGTCACTGGCCGAGAAGACGATAAAGCCGAGCGGTGAGAGAATCTCATTCATCAGCTCGCGATGATTGGGCTCGTCATCCATGATGATCACCGTCAGCCGGCGGCCGCGATAGCCGTAAATGCGCTGGATGCTGCCGGGTTTTCGGGCCGGATGATGCGGCGTCGACAGCATCATCTTGATCCGGAACAGGCTGCCCTTGCCATAGGTGCTTTCGAGGGTGATTTCCCCGCCCAGGACCTCGGTCAGCAGCTTTGTGATAGTGAGTCCCAGTCCGGTACCCGGCGGCGCCTGCAGACCCGGTTCATGGATGCGTTCGAAGGGCTGGAAAATACGCTCCATGTCGCTTTCGCGGATGCCGCGTCCGGTATCCTCGACGATGAAATCGGCGACCTCGCCACCATACAGAACGGTAAATTTCACGCTGCCGCTATCGGTGTATTTGATGGCGTTGGACAGCAGGTTTATCAGAATTTGGCGCAGCCGTTTTTCATCCGAATGGACGACCTCGGGCAGGGCTTTCGGTCGAATGAACTCCAGCTGGATATTCTTGGCCTTGGCCTGCAGGCGGAACATGTCGACCAGCTGGTCGAGAAACTCGCCGAGCCGGAATTCGTCCCGGTAACTATTGAGCTGCC
>CAXBEC010000048.1:0-10524 GCA_963974145.1 uncultured Alphaproteobacteria bacterium
GGCCAGCTGCAGACGCGCAAATGGACCGACCAGCAGGGCCAGGAGCGCTACACGACGGAGATCGTGCTCAATCGCTTCCGGGGTGAATTGCAGATGCTCGACAGTCGCGGCGATGGTGGCGGTTCGTACGGTGGCGGCGGTGGTGAGGGCTCTTCGGGTGGTGGTGGAAACTACGGCGGTGGCAGTGGCGGCGGTTCAGGCGGCGGAGGCCGTTCGGGCGATGATCTGGATGACGAAATACCGTTTTAATATCGGAGCTTAGGCCAAAGCCTTTCATTCCTAGCGGAATAGGGTGGTTTTGTTATAGAATGTTGCTGCATGGCCATGTTGCGCGCTTTGACATTGGTGCGGCGCCCTGCGTGGTGGGAGGGGTGTTTTTTGAGAAATTCAGTCTTGGGAGAAAGCTTATGAAGATTCGAGCCCTTGCGGCCCTGTGCGGGGTCGCGTTGCTGGCGGGCGCCTGCGCGGACAGTCGTTTGATTGAGACCGTTGAAGGCATAAAGCCGACAGAAAAAGGTTTTAAGTCCAATCTGCATCATCAGTACCTCACGCTGGCGAAGATAGAGCTTGAAGAAGGTGACCGTTACGATGCCGGCGTTTTCGCGCGGCGCGCTGAAGCTTCGGCAATGGGCAAGGACCTTGATCCGGATATTCTCTGGGATCGCGATTTCTCTTCAAAACAGCTGTCGGATATCAGCGCGGAGCGGGTTCGCCTTGTTCGCGCGCTGGATTCGGGCGGCCGCAAGGATTTCCCGGGGATTGCCGCGCGGGCGCAGACCCAGTTCGATTGCTGGGCGCAGGAACTTGAGGAAAACACCCAGCCGGCGGATATCGCAAAGTGCCGGGACGGCTATATGGCGGCCATGAAGTCACTGGAAGAGATGATGATGCCGGCGCCGATGGCAAAGATGGAAAAGAAGCCGGAACCGAAGCCGAAAGCGATGCCGGATAAAGGTCCGTTCATCGTCTACTTTGAATTTGACAGTGACCTGGTGCGGGGCGCCGAGGCCGGGGTCACGCTGGTCAAGGCGGCGAATTCGATCCGGGAGAACAAGGTGACCAGCGTCGTCGTTGTCGGTCACACGGATTCGAAGGGCCGGGACAAGTACAACCAGGCCCTGGCGTTGCGGCGGGCCGAGAATGTGAAGGAAGTTCTGGTTGGTCTCGACGTCAATCCCGACATTATCGACCCGGTTTCGGTCGGCGAATCGGGCCAGGAAAAAGCGACCGGTGACGGTGTCCGCGAGGATGCGAATCGCCGGGTGGTGATCAAGCTCTACTAGAGCCAGGTCCCACGACGGAAAAACAGGTCGTGACCGGATTTCGTTGCCCAGCGCGGGTGTCGGGATCCGGTTGCGGCCTTTTTTATCGCGTCGGTATTGCCGCGCTGCCGGTGTTCGTTCGCAGGTGGCAGCGTCGGGCGGGGCGTCGCGATTAGCGCGGTGTCGTGGTAGTATTTCGCGCCGTTGAAGATGCGTCATGAAATCCCGTTATTTCGTTGTTCCATAACGTAGAACCCTCTATATTTTGTCTTTCGTTATCATCTTGAGGTGGGCTGGACGGAGTCGTCGCCTTCCTGCAAAATATCAATTGAAAAGTAGCAATACAGTGATCCTGTCTTGAGCCCTGCAACCCCGCCGCCGATAGAACCTTCTTTCATTTCCATCGAAGACGAAATGAAGCGTTCGTATCTCGATTACGCGATGAGCGTGATCGTGAGCCGTGCCCTGCCTGATGTCCGTGACGGGCTGAAGCCGGTGCATCGCCGCATCCTCTATTCGATGAAGGAAAGCGGTTTCGATTCGACCCGGCCGTACCGTAAATCGGCGCGCATCGTCGGCGACGTCATGGGTAAGTATCACCCGCATGGCGACCAGGCGATCTATGACGCCATGGTTCGGATGGCACAGAGCTTCTCGATGCGGCTGCCGCTGATCGACGGACAGGGTAATTTCGGATCCATGGATGGCGATCGGGCGGCCGCCATGCGTTACACCGAAGCGCGCCTCGCAACGTCAGCCGAAGCGCTGATCGACGATATCGACAAGGAAACGGTTGATTTCATCGACAACTACGATGAAACGACGTCGGAACCATCGGTTCTGCCGGCACGCTATCCGAATCTGCTGGTCAATGGTGCCGGCGGCATCGCGGTTGGCATGGCCACCAATATTCCGCCGCATAACCTGACCGAAGTCGTCAATGCCTGCCTGGCCTATGTCGACAATCCCGAAATTTCCATTCCGGAACTGATTGAACTAGTGCCCGGACCCGATTTTCCGACCGGCGGACAAATTCTTGGCGAAGCCGGTATCCGTTCCGCGTATCACACCGGGCGCGGCTCGGTGGTCATGCGGTCACGGACGCATATCGAGCCGCTGGGGGCGGACCGCGAAGCGATTGTCGTCACCGAAATTCCCTACCAGGTGAACAAGTCGCGCATGGTGGAACGTATCGCCGAAGTCGTCCGGGACAAGACGGTCGAGGGTATTTCGGACCTGCGCGATGAATCGGACCGGGATGGCGTCCGGGTCGTTATCGAACTCAAGCGCGATTCGATCACCGAAGTCGTCCTTGCCCAGCTGTTCCGTTACACGCCGTTGCAGACAAGTTTTGGCGTCAACATGCTGGCGCTGGTTGGCGGCCGGCCGGAACAGCTAAACCTGAAGGAAATCATCGCGGCGTTTGTCGATTTCCGGGAAGTCGTCATTACCCGCCGTACGGCGTTTCTGCTGCGCAAGGCGCGGGAACGGGCCCATGTGCTGGCCGGGTTGCTGGTCGCGCTCGCGAATCTGGACCCGATTATCGAGCTGATTCGCCGGTCGCCGGATCCCGCCGTCGCACGGGAACGCCTGATGGCGGAAAACTGGGAGGCCGGCGATGTGGCGCCGTTTATCGCGCTGATCGACGATCCCGGCCGCGCGGTGGTCGAGGGGCGCTACCGGCTTTCGGAAATCCAGGCACGAGCCATTCTGGAGTTGCGCCTGCAGCGCCTGACCGGGCTGGAGAGGGACAAGCTGACCGGTGAAACCGAGGAACTTTCCAACAGGATCAACGATTTCCTGCTGATCCTGACCGACCGCGGTCGCCTTCTTGAAGTGCTGCGTGAAGAGTTGCGCGAAATCTCCGAAAAATTCGGGACACCGCGCCGGACCGACATCCAGCCCGCGGAATTCGAGCACGATATCGAGGACCTGATCCAGCGCGAGGATATGGTCGTTACCGTCACTCATGGCGGCTATATCAAGCGGGTGCCGCTATCCACCTATCGCGCGCAACGCCGTGGCGGCAAGGGCCGGACCGGCATGTCCACGCGGGATGAGGATTTCGTTCAGGAAGTTTTTGTCGCATCGACCCATACAACCGTCCTGTTCTTTTCGTCACGCGGCATGGTCTATCAGCTCAAGGTCTACCGCTTGCCGCTGGGCAGCCCGCAGGCGCGTGGCAAGGCGATGATCAATCTGCTGCCGCTGGAAGAGGGCGAGACGATTTCCACGGTGATGATGATGCCGGAGGATGAGGAAAGCTGGAGCAGCCTGCACGTTATGTTCTCGACGGCAACCGGCAATGTCCGTCGGAACCTGTTGAGCGACTTCACCAATATCATGGCGAACGGCAAGATCGCGATGAAGCTGAATGAAGGCGACGAACTGGTTCGTGTCCGGACCTGCACCGATGACGATACCATCCTGCTGGCGACCAAACGGGGCATGTGCATTCGTTTCCCCGTGCCGGATGTCCGCGTCTTCAGCGGCCGGACATCGACAGGCGTGCGGGGGATCCGCCTCGACGAAGGCGACGAGGTGATATGGATGTCGGCGCTGGTTCAGGTCGATATCGATACCGAGCAGCGCGATGCCTATCTCCGCCAGGCCAATGCACTGCGCCGTGCGGCGGATATGGAAGACGAGGAGGCATCGGACGCTGGCTTACCGGGCCAATTGCCGCAGGATGTATTTGATATGCTGGCCGCGCGGGAACAGTTCGTCCTGACCGTAACCGAGAAAGGCTTCGGCAAGCGGACCTCGGCCTATGATTACCGGACCACCAACCGGGGCGGCAAGGGGATCGTCAACGTCGATATCGCCAAGCGCAACGACCAGGTCGTCGCCACCTTCCCGGTCGAACCCAGCGACCAGATCATGCTGGTCACGGATAGTGGTCAGGTTATCCGGTTCCCGGTCGATCAGGTTCGTATTGCGGGACGGCGTACACAGGGTGTCACGCTCTTCGATGTGGACGGTGAAGGCAAGGTCGTTTCCGTCGCCCGGTTGCGCGATATGGGCGACGATGAAGTGGAAGACGGCGTGGAAGCCATTGCCGGTGCGGATGACAGCGCCGAGAGTGGCACGGAAAACGGTACTGCGGAGGATTCCTGACAGCGGTAGGACTTACTACCGGGTCGGGATACGGAGGGGGGAACGGAATGGCCGAAGAGCATGTCGGGGTATACGCGGGAACGTTCGACCCGATCACGAACGGGCATATGGACATCATTTCCCGGGCGGCGAAGCATATCGTCGACAAGCTTATTATCGCGGTTGCCCGGAACCCCGGGAAAGGGCCGCTTTTCTCGCTGGAGGAGCGGGTGGCGATGGTTCGGGCGGAACTGGACGCAACCAGTTTTGCGGCGCGGGCCGAAGTCCATCCCTTCGATACCCTGCTGACCGATTTCGCAGAAAAACATGGTGCCAGCGTCCTGGTCCGGGGGCTGCGCGCCGTATCGGATTTCGAATACGAATTCCAGATGGCCTCGATGAACCGTTATCTGAAGCCCAATATCGAGACCACATTTCTGATGGCGTCGGACAAGAACCAGTTCATTTCGTCCAGCCTGGTAAAGGAAATCTGCCTGCTGAACGGCGACATCGCCCAGTTCGTATCGCCGCGGGTTGGCGAGAAGCTGATCGCGAAACGATAGCGCGATTATTACGGGGCCGCGGCGCGGCCATGGCACCGTTTCAGAACGTCAGAATACCGACAACAGCGCCTGTCAGGCAGGTCGCGATGGTTCCCGCGATGACCGAACGCATGCCGAGGGCGACGATTTCCCGGCGGCGGGACGGGGCAATTGTCGCCATGCCGCCAATCATGATGCCCAGGCTGCCGAGATTGGCAAACCCGGTCAGCGCGTAGGTGAGGATCAGCCGGCTGCGGTCGGAAAGTGCGTCCGGAGGCAGGTTGATCAGCTCAATGAAGGCAATGAATTCGTTCAGGATTATCTTTATGCCGAGCAGCGACCCGGCAGTCACCGCCTCCGCCCATGGCAGTCCCATCAGCCATGCGACCGGCGCCATCCCGTATCCGAGTATCAACTGCAAGGTAACCGGTCCGCCGTCGGTCTCCGGCGACAGCAGGCCAATGACCTGATTGCAGAGGTGAACAAGCGCGACCATGACGATGAGCATGGCAATGACCTTGATCAGCAGGGCGGCGCCGTCGAGCGTCCCGCGGGTGACCGCATCCATCGCATTGCCGGGTGGGTCGGGATTGACCAGCCTGCCTGTGGTCGGCGCTTCGGTCTCGGGAATCATCAGACGCGCAACCATGACCGCGGCGGGTGCGCTCATGATGGATGCCGCGACCAGGTGTCCCATGGCCCCGGGAAGGACCGGCGCCAGGACCGATGCATACAGAACCATCATCGTGCCGGCGATCGTTGCCATGCCGCATGTCATGACCATGAATAATTCGCTGCGGCTCAGCTGTGTCATATAGGGGCGAATAAGCAGCGGGGCCTCGACCATGCCGACGAAAATATTGGCGGCAACGCCCAGGCCCGCGGCACCGCCGATGCCGAATACCTTTTGCAGCATCCACGAGAACGCATTGACTATGGCCGGCAGGACCCGCCAGTGAAACAGCAGGGCTGAGAGCGCGCTCATGACCAGGATGAGCGGCAGGGCCTGCAGGGCCAGGATAAAACTGGCACCGGGCCGGGATTCCTCAAAGGGTAACGGGCCGCCTCCCAGATAGCCGAAGACGAAGCTCGTCCCGGCATTTGTCGCCTCCTGGAGTGCCGCGACCGCGCCGTTCAGCCAGAGGAAAACCTGCTGCGATGCGGGAAGTTTGAGCATGATGGCGGCGATTGCGAATTGAAGGAGCAATCCGGCGGCAGCCGTACGGTATTGCTGGCGCCACAAAGGGGCAGCCTGGCGCGGCGCCATTGCCGCGGCAATGGCCGTCAGAACGAGGACTCCGGACAGGCTTTGCAGAATGGCCGGGATGTTCATGTGCTTTTCCCTCGTCCGGTGTCGCAAGCTGCTGGATCAGGCGATGGCCTGCTGAAATTGGCCAAAGTGATCCAGCTGTCATGTGAATCTAATCTATCTTATTGAAAACAGAGAATCTTCACAGGTTTAAATGGAAGCTGTTGTGGTTTCATTTAAACCTTATCTGCTCTAATGTGTCTGAATCAGCGAAAGCAGCGTGTAGGGATATGACAATGAATGAAGGCTCCGCTCGAGATACGGTTATTGAACTGCTTGAAAAGCTGGGAAACGAGGACGATGCCGAGGTTTTGTCCGCGGCGCGTTCCCTGCACGCACAAGTTTCCGAAATGGGGGTCAGCTGGGACGAATTGCTGGTTCAGGATGATAACAGTGCCAGCCAGCCGGTCAGTTATGCGGGCGCCGGAAGCGCAGCGCTGGATGATGACGAAGAGGACGCAGGGGACGACGAAATCGTGGCGGCCGGGGCCGCGGATGACGCCGCCTTCGACCTTGTCGGGGCGGCGGCTGATGATATCAAACGGATCGAACAGATCCGGGCAATGAAGGATATTTCGGAATCGCTACGCGAAGAGCTGGACGGATTCGTGGAGGACATCAAGGAAAACGAATTCACTGTGGCCGACCGGCAATATCTTGAAGCATTGCAGCAGCGGCTCTCGAAAGGTGATCGTAAGCCGAAATGAGCGGCCGGCGGACCGGGGCCGCAGCGGCGGTGAAACGGGACGCGGCGTGGCGGGGATTGGCCGGGTTGTCATCCATATGGATGTTTGACGGAATGTCGTGAAGTGATTAATAGCGGAAAGTATTTGAAATGCAGCGTTGGGACCTCGAAACGATAGATTCGTGACCAGCAAGGTGTAAAGGACCTGCCATGCCCGCAGAGGCGACAGAAAATCCTTCGTCAATTTCCGATTACGACAAAGATTCGCTGCATATCCTGCCTCTTGCAATGATTCCGCTGCAATCGAACGCATTGTCACGCGCACGGCTGGTAAAAAACGCCAGGCTGGAAAGTATGCTGGAAGTCTTTGACAATGCCAGCACCGGCAGCGGCCAGATCGACCCGGACATGATTGAGCAGACATTTGACATCGCCCAGGGTGAGGCGATTGACGATGCCCGGAAGATCCAGGCGCTGGCCAAACTCAACAGCTTCGATGTTTACAGCCTTCGCATCCGGGTTCGTAATCTGGGTATCGTTGTTGATGACCATGAGCATTTGCGTCTTTCGGCGGCCAAGAGGTCCGAACTGACGAAATACATGCTGGGGTTCACGCGCCCGCTGATCCGGCAGATTTATGGCAACAATGAAACCAATATCGAGGATATTTCGGAACTGATTGCGCTGTTCGACAATCCTGACCGCGAAGAAGCGCTGAACAACCTGCGGCTGATCACCGAAAAGCTCGGTATCGACCTGGCTGGTTTGCCCCGGTTCCTGGAAGATTACGGGGATACATTTCTCTCGCTCGCATATTTCCAGGATACGCATCTTTCACTGGAGCCCCAGTTTCTGTCAATTGCGGCTGCAATCAACAACATCAGGGACAATCATCAACTCCGGCAAAACGCGTCACTGATGCATTCAATGAATGACACTCTGGGAGACCTGAGGGAACTCAAGGAATCCATCGAAGCGTTGTTCGATTCCTTTGAAAGGGAATCAGACAAGATGTGGGATGATTTTTCTGCGGACACGTTTCGCCGGGTGCGGCTGCTGATTGAGCGCAATCACACGACGATAGGGGCGGTCCTTTGCGGCCTATCAGTCAAGCTGGGAGCCTGGACGCGACGTTTCGGCAAGGGCGACCACGGGGTCCTGCAGCAATCCGAATTCATTATGTCTGATATACGGCAGGGCCTGAAAAACCTGCTGGTCATCACCCGGAATGCACCCGGCGCCCGGTCTGGTAATGAAACGCAGGAGATCCGCTCGTAACCGGCGCCGCCGTGGCCCGCACAGCCGGTTTTCCCTAGTTTACGCCAAGGTCCCACATGCCGGTCGGGTTGGGATGGATCTGCCAGTTGCGGGCAATCTTGTCGACCTGTTCCGGTGTCTTCTCGTCGAAATATTTCAGCGCCTTCTGCAGCTTTACGCCGTTATGCGTCGAGCCCTGCCGGGCATGGCGCGCATAGGTATACATCGTCCGGAACGTATCCTTGTCGAACTTCGCGAACTTGCATGCGGCCGCCAGCGCAAGTCCTGATGAATCATAGAAGATGCGCTTGATGAAGTTTTCCTGCAGTCCGGTCTTTCGGGCGAACATGGACATGAACAGGGCGATATCAGCATTTTTCAATACCCTGAGCATGGCTTGCTGACTGAGCAGCCCCTGATCCGACTTGCTTGGCAGCCGCGTTCTGGCTTCCTGCGACGGCCACTGCGTCGCGCTCGATGTCGCGAGAAGCTGCGTGACGGTCTTTTCGTCGAGCTTCCAGTCCTTGATGATGATCTGCCGCAGGGAATCCGAGACCCAGCCGAACAGTCGTTCGGCCAAATCCTTGTCCAGATCGCGCCGGTGCACCAGGGGTTCCCTGAAGATATCCTCACGTTCGGACTGTTCGACCAGATATTCCATGGTGGTGCGGGAAATTTTCGCGGTGGAGTTCTGCAGCAGGCATTTGATGACATTCTTGTTGCCCGCCTCGACGAGGCTGTCGGATACGGATTCGCTGAGATTACTGCGGATCGATACCGCGAGCTGATGTTCAAATGTCCGGTATTTGACGATGTCGACCAGATCTTCGTCTTCCAGTACTCTGCTCGTTGTCAGGATGGGGTAAGCGATTTCGATCTTGTCATTGGCCAGCAGGCGTACCAGGTCCCGCGGCGCATCCGGCATCTGGGCCAGGCGCGTGCTGATCGTCCGACGAACGGCCATTTCGGTATCGTGAACCAGCCGGCGAAGGATATCGAACATGATTTCCCGTTCGCGCTGCGTCGTTGTTTCGTCGCCTGACCCGGGGAGGTCCGTTACCGCTTCGACAAGGGCGCTGCGCGCCGGCGGCGACGCATCTCGCGCCAGCGTGACAAGATGCTGCGCCGACAGGTGGCTGGCATTATCGATGCCTGAAAGTGCTGCACTATCCATTACAACGGGTCGCGATATCCGGTTATGTAATCCTGGGCGCTGTCCGTACGCTCCAATCCCATGTTATACAACAGTTTCGCTACTTAAAAAAGTAGGGAAACGTTAACCTTTATATCCCGCGATATCCGCGGATTATGCATCCCTGTAGCCTGAAAGCCTGTCAGAACGTGGCTTCCGAAATGGAAAGTATCGACGACCTTTTTGCGCGATTTGGTCCGGCCTACCGGTGGCTGGTGACCATTACCGGTATGACCGCGTCATTCACGATGGTTCTGACGGCAACGATTGTGAATGTCGCGGTCCCCGATGTTATGGGGGCGTACGGGGTCGGTCAGGACAAGGCGCAATTTCTACAGACGTCGTTTATCACCACGATGACGGCGAGCCAGTTGCTCAATGCCTGGGTTGTGGGAAAACTTGGACAGCGGAACGCCTTTGTCGGGGTGCTGGCGCTGTTTCTCGTGGGGGCGTTCATATGCGGATTCAGCCCGACTCTGGATGGCATCATCGTGGGCCGGGTCATGCAGGGGTTTGCTGCGGGGATCGTACAGCCGCTGGTGATGGTTACTCTGTTCCAGGTCTTTCCCTCCGACCGGCGCGGCTTTGCGATGGGGATCTACGGCGTTGGCCTGATGCTGGCGCTGGGGTTCGGGCCGGTTATCGGCGGGATTACCTCGGATGCGCTGAACTGGCGCTATATCTTCTTCATGCCGATTCCGCTGGTTGCCGCATCCCTCGCGATGGGGCTGATTTTCATGCCGTCCGATCGCCCCAGCACTCCGTCCAAACGCTTCGACTGGGCCGGTTACATCCTGCTGTGCACGGCGCTGTTCTGCCTGATGACAGCAATCGGTAACGGCCAGCGGGAGGGCTGGGGCTCCGATACGATCCTGTTGACCATCGTTATCGGGACGGTAGCCGGCGTCAGTTTCGTTGTGTCGCAATTCCGGGCTGCCTCCTCGCTGTTGGAAATGAGCCTGCTGGGGAATCCGCGTTTCGCGTGCGCCATTGTCGTGGCGTTTGTTTTCGGCGCGGGCAATTTCGCAATTACCTATGCGATTCCTGTGTTCGGGCAGCTTGTGCAGGGTTATTCGCCGACCGTCGCAGGGTTCCTGCTCCTGCCGGCCAGCCTGCTGGTCGTGGCGATGCTGCCGATGACGGGTAAACTGTCCGACCGGGTGGCGCCGACCTATCCGATA
>CAXBEC010000049.1:0-10521 GCA_963974145.1 uncultured Alphaproteobacteria bacterium
GCCCGTCGATTAACGAGAAGAAAAGCGGATCGTTCAACTGACCCGTCTCCGCCAGCAGGTTCGCACCCAGCGCGGCGCCACTGGCGTCGCCCTGTACCACCTGGCAGTAAATCAGTAATTGCTGCCAGAACAGTTCGCCCAGTCGTTGATCCTGCCGGCGCGAATCCGCACACGCACCGCCGATATCCCCGCGCGCCAGGAAATTTTCAGCGCTCAGCCGTTGCAACGCCGCGTCCTTTGACCGGTTTGGCGCGACCGCTATAAGCTCTGCCGCAGAACCAAACAGACCCATTGCCTGCAGCCGCTCAACCCGCATTCTGATCAATTTGCCGCCGGTATCGCCTTCGGCGGGCGGAAGCGCCGCCGCAGTCAGCAACAGTCTTCGCAGAATATCGCGCATAACCGGTGACTGTATGGTCGCCGGAAGGCGCTGGACCAGTCGTTCGATACTGTCGCGCGGCAAACCTTCCCAGAGCGCGGCGCCGAGGCCACCTGTATCCGCGTACAATGTTCCTGCTTCATCAGGGTCTAGGCCGCCCAGGGTATTAACCTCGATATCCTGAATATCACGATGCGGCGACGTTGAAGGCGCCGCCTGCGGCGCGCCGGGCTGCTGGTTCCGGGTTTCATCCGGCGCCGGCGCTCGCTGCTCACGCGGGACCAGGCGCAGGGGGCCCGCCTGCGCAACCTGCTCCCGCTGGTCGGCGGCGCCAGCCATCGGCGCCGCTGTGAGCGCTGTTGCCGACAAAATCATGCCGGACACGGCGGCGAGGCACTTAACGCGGAAAACGGTCATCGCTCAGCACTTTTTCGACACTCTGTGATGGTGCCGGAATTTCCCAGGTCGCGAGGAAAACGCCGAGGCCGGCCAATGCAATGACAAGCAGGATAGCAAGGATTTTTGTCAGACTTCTCATGGAATCCCTTTTACAGACACGAACCTCGTCGACGGCTCGAGTCAACGCTATATCTTGACTATGACGATTCTACGGCAGTTTATAGGCCCCCGATAGCCGATTCAATCGATCCCCCAATCCCATATAAAAACGATGACAGCCAAAAAGACATTAAAACTACCTAAAACACTGGTTCTGGTCGGAATGATGGGTGCGGGGAAAACGTCTATCGGGCGCCGGATTGCCGCCCGGCTCGGGATTCCCTTCGTCGACGCCGATGACGAAATTGAATCGGCAGCCGGTTGTTCCATAGAAGATATTTTCGAAACCTTCGGCGAAGCGGCATTTCGCAGCGGCGAGTGCCGGGTAATAGAACGGCTGCTGGACAGGCCCATACAGGTTCTGGCGACGGGCGGCGGCGCGTTCATTGACCCCGGAACACGCGCGGCCATCCGGGGGCGCTGTATTTCGATCTGGCTGCGGGCCGACCTCGATGTTTTATGGCACCGGGTCAATCGCCGATCGAACCGTCCGATGCTGATGACTGCTGACCCGCGCGGCACACTCGAAAAATTGATCGAAAAGCGTTATCCGATCTATGCCGAAGCCGATATCACGGTGGACAGCTTCGATGGGCCACCCGAAGAGGTGGTCGACCGTGTCATCGCCGCTGTGACAAAATATATCTGCGACAAGGGAGATTCCGCGTGACCAGCCACGATACGGTCCATGTTGAACTGGGTGACAGGAGCTATGACGTCCTTATCGGAGAAGGCTTGCTGGCCGCTGCGGGCCGTCATATCAAACCATTCCTGAAGCTTGACCGCACCATCATCGTCACGGACAGGAACATTGCGCCGTTCTACCTGGAATCATTGCAGCACAGCCTGAAGCAGGCCGGCATCGCAAGCGAGGCTGTCATCCTGCCGCCCGGTGACGGCACCAAGGATTTCGCGAATCTGCAAAGCCTTTTGAACACGCTGCTGTCGCATGGAATCGAACGGTCCAGCACATTGATCGCGCTGGGTGGCGGCATGATCGGCGATATCACCGGATTTGCGGCGGCAATTCTGTTGCGCGGCATAGACTACATCCAGATTCCAACATCGCTTCTGGCGCAGGTCGACAGTTCCGTTGGCGGAAAAACGGCGATCAACGCGGCCCAGGGCAAAAACCTGATCGGCGCCTTCCATCAGCCGCGGCTCGTGCTGGCCGATACCGGTGCGCTCGATACGCTGCCGCGCCGCGAATTGCTCGCGGGATACGCGGAAGTGGTCAAGTACGGATTGATTGACGATCCGGAATTCTTTCACTGGCTGGAAGGGCACGGCGCCGCCCTGTGCGACGGCAATCCGAGTGCCCGTCGCCATGCCGTCATGACCAGTTGCCAGGCAAAAGCCGATATTGTTGCCGGCGATGAACGCGAATCCGGGCGCCGTGCACTCCTGAATTTTGGCCATACGTTCGGCCATGCGCTGGAAGCTGAAACGGGGTACAGCGATATCCTGCTGCACGGCGAAGGCGTCGCCATCGGCATGGCCATGGCATTTGACCTGTCCGTCCTGATGGGGCTGTGCCCCGCAGAGGACGCTGCACGCGTACACCGGCATTTCGGTATTATCGGGCTGGAAACCGGACTTCAGCCGATCCAGGGAATGACCTGGGGCCCACGGGCACTGCTGGCGCATATGGGCAAGGACAAAAAGGTCAAGGATGGACAGATGACCTTCGTCCTCAGCCGTGGCATCGGCGAGGCATTCCTCAGCCGCGATGTCCGTGAGGAAGATATCCTTACGATATTGAAGGAAGCCGCAATCGGATGACGGGTGCAGATTATATCATCCTTCTGGCGATTTTTGTCCTGTTGCTGCTTTCGGCGTTCTTTTCCGGGTCGGAGACGGCGCTCACCGCCGCGTCCCGGCAACGTCTGTATCGTCTTGCCAAGCAGGGCGACAACCGCGCGCAGATCCTGCTTGACCTGCTGGACCGGAAAGACCGGCTGATCGGCGCCATCCTGCTGGGCAACAATGTCGTCAATATTCTGGCGTCGGTGCTGGCTACCTACACATTGCTGATATTCTTCGGCGATGCCGGTGTCGCCTACGCCACGCTGATCATGACATTGCTCATTGTCATCTTCGCCGAAGTCCTGCCAAAGACATACGCCATTGGAAATGCCGACGACACGGCGTTGCGTGTCGCGCAAATTATCCGGGTCGTGGTTTTCCTGCTGTCCCCGCTCACCCGCACCATCCAGTTCCTGGTCCGGGTCTCGGTGATGCCCTTCGGGGTCAAATTGAGCAACGACCTGGGCATGACGCAAAGCGAGGAAGAACTGCGCGGCGCCATAGACCTGCATGAAGGCCCTGATCCGGAAGTCCGGCAGGAACGGCTGATGCTGCAGAGCATCCTGGATCTTGACGACGTCGCCGTCGAGGATGTCATGACGCATCGCCGGGCCGTGACACTGATAAACGCAAGCGAGCCTATTCAGGATATCATCGACCAGATGCTAGCCAGCCCCTTTACACGGATTCCGTTATATCTGAACGAGCCTGACAATATTGTCGGCGTGTTGCACGCAAAGCCGCTGCTCCGTGAACTGCGTGCGAAGGATGCGGAAATATCGACATCGGACATCCTGGCGCTGGCAGCAAAGCCCTGGTTCATTCCCGAAACCACGACGCTGCTGGACCAGCTACAGGCCTTCCAGGAACGACGGGAGCACTTTGCCATCGTTATCGACGAATATGGCGCTGTCATGGGCATCGTGACGCTGGAAGATATCCTGGAGGAAATTGTCGGCAGCATTGAGGACGAACAGGATATTGCGGTTTCGGGCGTGCGCCCCCAGTCGGACGGGTCATACGTAATTTCGGGATCTGTAACCTTGCGCGACCTCAACAGGGAATTTGAATGGGCCTTGCCCGACGAAGCGGCCTCAACACTCGCCGGGCTGATCCTTCATGAAGCCCGGCGCATTCCCGAACCGGGGCAAATCTTTACGTTTTACGGATTCCGTTTTGAGATACTGCGGCGCCAGCGAAACCAGATCACGTCAATCCGCGTCCTGCCGCCGGCGCCGGCCGAAGATGTGTTCTAATCGCAACACCACGCCCGGTAACCACGTATCCGTGCGATGACGTTAGAGTCCTGTCTTGTCAGGCTGAGTTCCGACGATCATACTGTTTTGTATGGATCAATTGAGTAAATTTTCCGTCGGCAGTGCAAAAGGCAACAAGGGGACACTGGGTTGCGACCACCCCGGCTGCACCAGCCTGGCGACACATCGGGCGCCGAAAAACCCCGGCGTTCCGGACGATCATTACTGGTTCTGCCTGGACCATGTCCGCGAATACAACAGCAACTGGAATTTTTATGCCGGCATGACGGACCGGCAGGTCGAACAGGAAATTCGCAACGATACGGTGTGGCGCCGCCCGACATGGCCGCTTGGCAACAGGGTTGCGGCTGACAAATATCACGCACATGCGAATTTTCGCGATGATTTCGGCGTATTCGAGGCTGCGGCCGGTGCGCGGCGGCAGCAGAAACAAACCGGCGATGCCGACGTCGAACCAGCGGCACATATCCGCCGCGCGCTTCAAATCATGGCCATCGAGCCGCCTGTAACCTTGACCGAATTGAAGTCGCGTTATAAGGATTTGGTCAAACAGTTACATCCTGATGCAAATGGCGGCGATCGGGTGGCAGAAGACAAGTTGAAGGATATCAATCAGGCTTATGCCACTATTAAGAAATTTCTAGCTGCCTAGCATTCCATTATTGCTTCTTAACGACTGGATTCACGTAAATGAGCACGACTGACAGCCCAACCCGGGCCCACGAACTCGACGCGCCCGATACCAAGGTGTCCGTCCGCGAAGTATTTGGCCTGGATAGCGATATGATTGTCCCGGCATTTTCAACCGGATCCGATTATGTCCCGGACCTGGATGACACCTATGTTTTTGATTATGAAACGACAATGGCGATATTGGCGGGCTTTGCCCACAACCGTCGGGTCATGATCCAGGGCTATCACGGTACTGGTAAATCCACCCATATCGAACAGGTTGCGGCCCGGCTGAACTGGCCTTGTGTCCGCGTCAATCTGGACAGCCATATCAGCCGTATCGACCTGCTGGGCAAGGACGCGATCGTTCTGCGCGACGGCATGCAGGTTACCGAATTCCGCGAAGGCATCCTGCCCTGGGCGCTGCAGGGGCCCTGTGCGCTGTGCTTCGATGAATATGACGCCGGCCGTCCGGATGTCATGTTCGTGATCCAGCGGATTCTGGAAATCGACGGCAAGCTGACGCTGTTGGATCAGAGCCGCATTATCAGGCCGCACAAATATTTCCGCCTGTTCTCCACCGCGAATACAGTCGGCCTTGGCGATACCACCGGCCTGTATCACGGCACGCAGCAGATCAACCAGGGCCAGATGGACCGCTGGAATATCGTCACGACACTCAACTACCTCGAACACGAGGTTGAAGAGGAAATCGTCGTTGCGAAGCTGCCGACATACGACAACCCGGAAGGCCGGCAGAAGATCCAGAAGATGGTTGCTCTGGCCGACCTGACCCGGTCCGGCTTCATCGGCGGCGACATCTCCACGGTCATGTCGCCCCGTACCGTAATCACCTGGGCAGAAAATGCGGATATCTTTGCCGATATCGGCTTTGCCTTCCGGGTCACATTCCTGAACAAGTGTGATGAAACGGAACGGTCGATCGTCGCCGAGTATTACCAGCGGTGCTTCGGAACGGATCTGCCGGAAACCGGCGTCATGAGAGCAGCGAGCTGACGGCGCACAAATGAGCGAGGCCGAACCCCCAATCGAAAGTTTCAAACGCGCGGTAGCGGCCTGTTTCCGTGCCGTCGCGGATGATTCCGAAGTCGATGTGGCCTTCACGGCCGAACCGCCCGGTGTAATCGGCAAGCGGGCGCGCCTGCCGTTCCCGAGCCGGAACCTGCCGCCGGAAGAGGTCGCGCAGGTACGCGGAGAGGCCGACGCCCTCGCCCTCAAACTGCGTTACCACGACCCCGCCATCCATGCCCGGGCAATGCCGGGGGGCGATACCGCACCCGCCATATTCGAAATGCTGGAACAGGCGCGTATTGAAGCCATTGGCGCCAAGCGCATGTCCGGCCTGGATGCAAATATCGCCGCGTCGCTGGAAGACCGCTATCGCCGCGAAGGACTGCACCGGGTTACGGAGCGTAACGATGCGACAATGCCGGAAGCCGTCAGGCTGATGGCGCGTCAGTTGTTCACGGGATCCAAGCCGCCTCCGGCCGCTCAGGCGGTCTTCGAACAATGGGAATCCGAGCTCAAGGAGAAAATCGGGACGGATCTGGAAGAGCTGAGTCAGGTCATCGACAATCAGGCGGAATACAGTCGCGCGGCGCGTCAATTGATCGCAGATCTGGATATCGAGATTGGTGTCGAACAGGATTCGGAAGACAACGAATCAGGCGACGAAGAATCAGATGAAGACTCCATGCAGTCCGAATCCGAGGATGAAGGCGGCGATTCTTCCGACGCGGCAGGCGAAGCCGGCGGCGATTCCAGCGAGGCCGAAGGCGGTGACGAAGAAGACGGCGAAACGAATCCGGAAGATTCCGACGGCGAAATGATGCCGGCGGATGGCAGCGAGGAACCGGGTGACCCCGGCAAGCGCTGGCGGCCCGAGCATGACCTGTCGAATGTACCGCGCGAGCCTTTCTATCAGGCCTATACCGAAACCTATGACGAAGTCGTCATGGCGGAAACGCTGTGCGACCCGGAAGAACTGTCACGCCTGCGCCAGCTCCTCGACCAGCAACTGGCGCAGTTGCAGGGGCTGATCGGGCGCCTGGCCAACCGGTTGCAGCGTCGCCTGCTGGCGAAGCAGACCCGGTCCTGGGATTTCAACCTGGAGGAAGGGCTGCTCGATACGGCCCGGCTGGTGCGGGTCATTACCAACCCGACGCACCCGCTTTCCTTCAAGCTGGAGCAGGAAACCGATTTCCGCGATACCGTGGTTACTCTGCTGATCGATAATTCGGGATCGATGCGGGGCCGGCCGATCACCATCGCGGCGATGAGCGCGGATGTCCTGTCCCGGACCCTGGAGCGATGCGGTGTCAAGGTCGAGGTCCTGGGCTTCACCACACGTGCGTGGAAAGGCGGCCAGTCCCGCGAACAATGGATCGCCGACGGCAAGCGGCCAAACCCGGGTCGTCTGAACGATCTTCGGCATATTATTTACAAGGCCGCGGATTCACCCTGGCGGCGGGCGCGCAAGAATCTGGGCCTGATGCTGCGCGAAGGCCTGCTGAAGGAAAATATCGACGGGGAAGCGTTGCTCTGGGCGCATGACCGCTTGCTGGCGCGCCCCGAGCAGCGCCGCATCCTGATGGTCATTTCCGATGGCGCCCCGGTCGACGATTCGACGCTTTCGGTTAACCCCGGGAATTACCTGGAACGGCATCTGCGCGACGTTATCGAATATGTCGAGACACGGTCACCCGTCGAACTGATTGCGATCGGGATCGGGCATGATGTCACACGGTATTACCGGCGTGCGGT
This sequence comes from uncultured Alphaproteobacteria bacterium, assembly GCA_963974145.1. Taxonomy (GTDB): domain Bacteria; phylum Pseudomonadota; class Alphaproteobacteria; order UBA8366; genus MarineAlpha4-Bin1. The sequence continues at coordinate 7,477 of CAXBEC010000049.1, forward strand.
CACGATCGTCGATGTGGAGCAATTGGGCGGCACCATGATGGAAAAGCTGGCCGAACTTTTCGACGAGGAATCCGCCCGCAAGCAGGAACCCCGCGCCCGAACACGGTCAGCGCGCCGATAACCGAAGCCCGGGCATGTCCGGTTCGGCCGTTCGGGCCGTAATCTCATAATTTTCATCCAGAAACGAAAAAGCCCGCAACAGCGGGCTTCAACGAGATCTGGCGGCAGCGGCGGATCAGCTGGCGGCAGCCGTCGCTCGCTCGATACGCTTTTTGATCTTTTGCGCATCAGTCGTCAGTTTGCGATTCGAAGTGCCGAGCAGATAGGCGTCAAGGCCGCCATTCTTTTCGATGGTCCGGATGGCACCCGTGCTGACTCGCATCTTGACGGATTCGCCAAGCGCATCACTCAGCAGCGACGTCAGCTGCAGGTTCGGCAGGAACCGCCGGCGCGTCTTGTTATGGGCATGGCTGACATTGTTGCCGGACTGAACGCCCTTACCCGTAATCATGCAGCGTCGTGACATAATAAAACCCTCAAAAATTCAAGGCTTGCGCGGCTTTCCCGCGAGAGCGGCGCTTTTTACGGCACTAATGGCGTTCCGTCAAGGCAGCGCGGCAAATTATCCCGCGCCCAGAAACCCCTCCAGCAATTGCCGTGCAGCATGCGCAGGCGTGATTTCCGCCCGCGCCACCTGTTCCTCCAGCTTTCGCCGCAGGGTTACGATATCCGGATCGGCGCGCAGCGCGTCCAGCAACTGGCCACTTACCTCGGACCACAGCCAGGCCTTTGACTGATCTTCCCGGCGCGCCGTAATTTCACCGCTGGCGCCAAGGGCGGTGCGATAGGCCATCACCTGTTCCCATGCCTTATCGATACCGGCACCGGTCAGTGCGGAACAGCTTTCCACCGGAACCTGCCAGTTCGGCGAAGCCGGCCTCAGAAGGTGGATGGCGTTGCGATAATCGGAAACAGTATGCCGCGCCGCCGTTTCAAACGCGCCATCGGCCTTGTTGACAAGAACGATGTCGGCCAGTTCCACGATCCCCTTTTTCATGCCCTGCAATTCGTCGCCACCGGACGGCGACAGCAGCAGCAGGAAAAGATCCGTCATTTCCTTCACGGCGGTTTCGGACTGGCCCACACCGACTGTTTCCACGATCACGACATCGTAACCCGCCGCTTCGCAAACAGAGATGGCCTCGCGCGTATACCGCGTCACCCCGCCCAGTGTTGCACCGGCCGGCGACGGCCTGATAAAGGCGTCAGGACTGCGCCCGAGGGTTTCCATGCGGGTCTTGTCGCCAAGGATCGACCCGCCGCTGAGCGTCGAGGACGGATCCACCGCCAGGACAGCAACACGGTGTCCCTGTTCGATGGCGTGGGTCCCGAAGGCTTCAATGAAGGTCGATTTCCCCACACCTGGCACACCCGAAATGCCGATACGTATCGATTCCACCCGATGCGGCAACAGCGCTTCCAGCAATTGTTCCGCCTGCGGCCGGTCATCGGGGCGTTGCGATTCGATCAGTGTAATGGCGCGGCCCAGGGCGCGGCGGTCGCCGGCGCAGACACGTTCCGACAGGTCGCCGGTATCGCCTTGTACAGCGTTACGTGTCATCGCCACCGAATGCCTTGTTCGCCGCCCTGTCGACCCGCGCACGGACATCGTCATCAATCTTTTCATACTCTGCCCGCCGCTGGCGGAAAATTGTCATGGCGTTATTGATCAGCTGTTCACGTTCGGGGTCATCCGCCGGTCCGCGATTATCTGCCACCCGTTCGGCGGACGACTCTTTTGCTGGAGCCGCCGGCGTTGCGGTCTGTTTCGTGAGACGGCGCAACTTTTTGCGTCCGGCACGGCCTTTCTTGTCAACAAAGAGGCGTTCCAGCAACCAGCCAATCATTTCAGCGAATGCTCCCTTTCACGCAAGTATTTTCGCCATCATGACTTCATCGACAAACCCGCCATCGACAAACATGGAATCGCGCTTCACGCCTTCCTCGACATACCCCATGCGGCCATACAGCGAACGCGCCCGCATATTGGGCGCCATAACGGTCAGTTCCAGTCGTCGCAGCTGGCGGCGCTGTGCAAACGCTTCCATCTCCCGCATCAGCGATGCGCCAAGGCCGCGGCCCGAATGTGCCTGCAGAACACCGACACCAATCGTTGCTGAAAACCGGTTGCGCTTGAAATCGCCGGATGTGACGACAGCTTCCGCCACCGCCACACTGTCGCGCCAAACGCTGAGCAGCAGATAATGCGGTTGCGCGCAAAAATGTTCGATGATCGCACGCATTTCCGCCTCGGATCGCGCCCGCTCACCGGGAGACCGAAGAAAAAAGCTGCTTTCCGCCAGCAGTTTTTCCCCAAATTGAAACAGTGCCGGCGCATCGTCCGGCACTGCCGGACGCATGGCGTAACCGTCTGCCGCCACCTCGGCGCTATTCGTCGCGGCCCAGGGCACGGCACAACAGGATATATAATTTCCCGACATCGGCTGTCATGAAGGTCGAATGCAGCAGGTTTTCCGGATCCGCCCCCTGCGCCTCGCCCAGCAACCGGTCGAACTGGTCGACATAACGCATGACGTAATTACGCATATCGGGATTGTTCCGGATTTTCTGGGTAATGCCGGCGGTCACAGATGTCGGCTTGCCGCGCAACAAGGTGCGGGTGAAGATGCCGCGGTCGCCCCGCACATAGCGCTTCCAGTCCGATTCAGGAACATCGCTGTGCAGCACACGCGTCAGATCAATTGCCGTTGAATCCAGATCCTCAACGATAAACCGCGCCGTCTTCAGGAACAGGTCACGACGCAGGGTAAGCTCTGCCTCTGCCAGACTGCTCGCCTGTTCGGCCGCATCCGCGGAAGCCTGCGTGAGCCGCACCGCCTGTTGGTCGAACACTTGGCCGGCGCGACCGGCCTTCCGGACCGCTTCATCCAGCGCCGTGACGAGATCGCGGCTGCCGCCCTGGACTTTTTCCGCAACGCCCTCAAAGGTCGTCCGCGCCCGGGCCGCGGCATCCACCATGACCGG
>CAXBEC010000050.1:0-10514 GCA_963974145.1 uncultured Alphaproteobacteria bacterium
CGCCGCTGAAAAACATCGGGGTTTGGCCGGGCCCGCCGTAAATTTCCAGGGTGCAGTCAACAGCGCCCATTAAATCCGCGAGACCGGTGAGCGCATCGGGCCATTTCGTCTCATCCAGCGCGGCCGCCTGCCATGCGATGATTACTCTGGAAAGCTCGCTGTCCATAGCGAATCCGCCTGTCCTCCCGACCGGTTCAGGTCAGGGCACGCCCCACCGATAATTTACCTTTCATGGTGGCATGACGCAATGATCGCGGCCGCCAACCGTGCGGCCCCAACGGCCGGTGTCAGTCCTCCGGGAGGTCGTCGTCCAGCAGGATACGGCGGGCGGCGCCGTCGAGGTCGTCATACTGGTTTGACTTCAGCGACCAGAGGAATGCCGCAAGGCCGAGCGCGCCAAGGAACAGCGCCGCGCCGATGAGGATGATCAGGACATCCATTTGAGCCGCAATGCGTTGAGGGTGACGATGATGGACGATCCGGACATGGCGATGGCCGCAATCAGCGGTGTGACGAAGCCGGTGATCGCCAGCGGAATGGCGATCGCGTTATAGCCGAAAGCCAACGCGAAATTCTGCCATACCAGCCGCCGGGACTGTCGCGCAGTCGTCAGGCAGTCGCATACGGCGCCGAGGCGGTCGCCCAGGGAAATGAAATCTGCGGCGACCTGGGCGATATCCGCGGCGTCCGCCGGCGACATCGAAACATGCGCCGTCGCCAGCGCGGGCGCGTCGTTCAGCCCGTCGCCGACCATCAGGACCTTGCGGCCTTCCGCTGACAGGGCTGTCAGACGTGCGGCCTTGTTCTGCGGCAGGCAGCCCGCTCGCCAGTCCCTGATGCCAAGGGTTTCGGCAATCGCCCGGACCGCCGGCGTCCGGTCGCCGGACAGCAGAATGACGGCCATACCATATTGACGGAGCCGGCTGACCGTTTCGACCGCATCACGCCGCAATTCATCATCGAAGGTAAACCGGGTCAGGTTTCCGGCGGCGTCGCGCAACCATATCTCGGCTTGTGTGTCTTCCGGGGCGGCGTCTTCTCCAGCACCAACCCAGGTGCGGCTGCCCAGCCGGATTTCGCCTGCTTCAATTTCGCCGGAAAGCCCAAAACCGGACGTTTCCCGGATATTCCGGATGGTTGCGGGATGGGAACGACCAGCGGCGGTCAGCGCCCGGGACAGCGGGTGGCGGCTTTCCTGCGCCAGTGCGGTGGCGAGCGCCATGGTCGCTTCGTCGTAACGGTCGGGGTCGGCCAGTTGCAGGGCCCCTGTGGTGAGCGTGCCGGTCTTGTCGAAAACGACCGTGTCCACATCGGCCAGCCGCTCCAGCGCGTCGCCGCTCTTGATCAGGATACCGGCGCGCAGCAACCGGCCGCCAGCAACAACCTGTACGGCGGGAACCGCCAGGCCCAGCGCGCAGGGACAGGTAATGATCAATACGGCGATGCCGTTCAGCAGGGCCGTTTCCCAGCCCGCGCCGGACCAGAGCCATGCCAGAACGGTAATGGCGCCCAGGCCATGAACGACCGGGGCGTACCAGGCGGCAACCCTGTCGGCGAGGCGGACATATCGTGCCCGCCCCTGCTCCGCCACCTCCATCAGCCGGACGATTTCGGACAGTAGCGTGGCGTCGGCGGCCGCCGTCACGACGAGTTCGAGCGGATCGCCGATATTGAGCGATCCGGCGAAAACCGTGGCACCGGAGCGGGCCGATTCCGGCAGGGTTTCCCCGGTAAGCAGGCTGGTATCCAGCGTCGCCGTGGCGCTGGAAAGCGTGCCGTCTGCCGGGATGCGTTCACCACTGGCCACGGCGAGGGTCATACCGGGCCGGATATGCTCCGCCTGGAGGAATTCCCGGGTGCCGTCGGAGCGGATGACGGTTGCGGCGCGCGAGCGCATGGCGAGCAGGTTTTGCGCCGCCGAACGTGCTTTGGCCCGGACTCGCAGGTCGAGAGTCCGCCCCAGCAACAGGAAAAACAGCAGCATGATGCTGGCGTCAAAATAAATTTCATCGCCGCCGGTTATCGTCTGGTAGAGGCTCATGGTGGCCGCAAGGATGATCGCCAGCGAAATCGGCACGTCCATATTGAGCCGTCCCCCGCGCAGCGCCGACAGGGCGGCGCGGAAGAAGGGCTGTCCGGCATAGGCGATCGCCGGCAGGACGATCAGGGCGGACAGCCATTGGAACAGCAGCCGGGTTTCCGGCGCCATGTCACTGCCGGCCCAAAGGGATACGGACAGCAGCATGACATTCATTGCGGCAAACCCGGCGACGCCGAGGGCGCGCAGCAGGGTTTTCAGGGCGGCATCGTCGCCTTCGGAGACGCCTTCGGGCGCATAGGGCGTCGCCTTGTAGCCCCGCGCCGCCAGCGCCGTAACGATGCTGTCCGCATCGGCGCTGTTTTCCTGCCAGCCGACCTGAAGGCGGCGGGTCGAATAGTTCAGGCGCGCGAATTCCACACCCGGTACCGACCGCGCCGCTTTCTCGACATGGGCGATACAGGCCGCGCAGGTAATGCCGTCCACCAGCAGGGAGAGGACATGGCGACCGTCTTCGCCGGTTTGTGCGAAAGTACCGGCTTGCCCCGCCCCTGTTACCGCTTCGTCCGGAAAGGCGACCGGCACCGCCTGGCTGGCGGGACAGCATCCCGCAGCCGACGCGGCGTCATCCAGTATGGCGGTCATTCGATCCATAGTTCACGCCGGAATTCAATTTCCTGCCCGTTTCCGGCCGTGGCGGCGATGCGTAATTCGCGCTTCCCCCGGGCGATATCGACCAGCGGTATTGTGAAAACCCCCGGGCCGGCGGGCACCGGGCCGAGCGATCTGTCATCCTGGGCCGTGGTTGGATGAAACAGGGTCACGACCAGTTTTCCGATCTCAAGCGGCGCACCGTCCCGGTCCGTGAACCGTATCGTCAGGACGCTGTCGGCGCCAAGCTCCGTCGAAAGCGACCAGCCGAGATCGTCAAGCGCCCGGGCGCGCGCGATCTGATCATTGAAGGCCAGGCCCTTGCGATAGGCCTGATCGGATTCCAGGCCGGGGAAGGTCTGCAGGGCGACATAGGTGAAGTAGCCGTTCACGGCGAAGACAATGCCAAAGGATACCAGCAATATGGTCAGGACATGCCGTCCGGTCAGTGTGCGGCTCATTGTTCAGGCCCCCGGAATTTGGTGTCTTCGCTGACAATCCGCCCGTCGGTTTCGTCGCGTACGATAAAGGTCATGCCATGCGATCCGCCTGCCGGCGGGGGACCGGATACAAAGACCCGAACGCTTTCAATATCGTCTGCCGGTATTGTCACGGTGGCGTCGTCCCGGCCGTTAATCGAGACTTTGGAATCGGCAACGCCTGCAGTTGTAACGGCAAATGTCCGGGCTTCCGGCGCGCGGTTGATGATCTTCAGCGTGTATCCGTTGCGCACGTTGCCGTCCGAGAGCGTGACATATAACGGATTGCGGTCACGCAGCACATTGAGCGTCAGGGTTTCCCGGGTCAGCAGCAGCCAGGTCATCAATCCTGCGAGGGATACGATCAGAACATAGTAGACAATGACACGAGGCCGGAAAAACCGGACCCGCGCATGGCCGGCGGCATCGGTTTTCGTATTGGCGTTATAGGTGTCGTAGCCGATGAGGTTGGGCGGCCGTCCGACTTTTGACATGACGTCGTTGCAGGCATCGATGCACAGGGCGCAGTGAATGCATTCGAGCTGTGCCCCGTCGCGGATATCGATCCCCATGGGGCAGACGGCGACGCAGGCACGGCAGCGCACGCAGTCACCGCGTCCTTCCCAGCTCTCGCCTGCCTTGTGCGCGCCGCGAGGCTCGCCGCGTTTCTCCCGATAGGTTACGACCAGGGTATCCTCGTCGAACATCGCACCCTGGATGCGCGGCCAGGGGCACATGTAAATGCAGACCTGCTCGCGCATCAGCCCGCCCAGCGAATAGGTCGTGAAGGCGAACAGGGCAATGAAACCGACGGCCGCCATCGGCGCGGTGAAGGTTGCGAGTTCCATGACCAGGGTCGGCGCGTCGCGGAAATAGAATACCCAGGCGCCGCCGGTCATCACGGAGATGACGACCCAGATGGCGTGCTTTGTCACCTTCTTGGTGATTTTCGCGGCATTCCATGGCGATTTGTCGAGCCGGATCCGCGCGTTGCGGTCGCCTTCGACGAAACGCTCCACGGCGATGAACAGGTCGGTCCAGACGGTCTGCGGACAGCTGTATCCGCACCAGACCCGGCCGAACAGCGAAGTGAACAGAAACAGGCCCAGCGCCGAAAGGATCAGCACGCCGGTCAGCAGGTAGATTTCCTGCGGCCAGATTTCGACAAAGAAGAAATAGAATTTCCGGTTCGGCAGGTCGAGCAGCACCGCCTGGTCCGGGCTTGGCCCCGGCCGGTCCCAGCGCAGCCAGGGCGTGATGTAATAGATGCCCAGGGTCACGAACATGATGATCCATTTCAGCCGGCGGAACGTGCCATAGGCGCGGCGCGGATGGATCCGGGTACGTTTCTTGTAGAAGGAGCGGTCTTCCTTGCGATTGACCGCATCCACTTCGACACGTTCAACACCGGGCGCGACCTGCGCGCCCGGCTGGACGGCATCGACGGCGGCCCGGGCGAGTTTTTCCAGCCCGGTCAGTTCATTGGGCATAACCCCTGCCTCTGCTCCGGTTGCGCATTATTCGCCCCCACCCAGGGCATGAATATAGATAGCCAGTTGCTTGATCGTTTCCGGCGGCAGCCGGCCGTCCCAGTGCGGCATAACACCCTTGCGACTGTTGGCGATTGTCGCGCGGATGTCCTGCCGGTCCTTGCCGTACAGCCAGATGGCGTCGGCCAGATTCGGCGCGCCTAACTCCCGGTTCCCCTTGCCTTCAGGGCCATGGCATGCGGCACAATTTTCCTCGAAGACCTGTTTGCCTGCGGCGACGGCGTCGGCTTTTTGTCCATCCATGCTGAGGCTCATGACAAAGGCGGTGACATTGGCAATATCACCCGAAGCCAGCAATTCATCGCGACCGAAGGCGGGCATTTCGCTGACGCGGGTGTCCTCATGGGTGGAACGGATGCCGTACAGCAAGGTTTGCTGAATCGCTTCGAGCGACCCGCCCCACAGCCAGTCATCATCGGACAGGTTCGGGTAGCCCTTGGCGCCCTGTGCGGCGCTGCCATGGCAGGGCGCGCAATTGTCGCCGAAGGCGGATTTGCCGCCGGCCAGGGCGAATTCCAGAAGCTGCGGATCCTTGACGATATCGGCGATATCGGCGTCGGCGATCCGGTCGCTGTATACCTTGCGCGCCAGTTGTGCCTCGGCAATATCCGCCTTCAATTCGTCCCGGGAGGAATATTCGAGAACACCGGTGGTATAGCTGCTGATCAGCGGCCATGACGGGTAAAGGATCCAGTATCCGATACTGTAGAGGATACAGGCATAGAAGATCATCAGCCACCAGCGCGGTAGCGGATTGTTGTATTCCTCAATGCCGTCCCATTCATGGCCGGTGGTGTGTTCGCCGGATTTGGCGTCTGTTTCAGGCGTGGCCATGATCAGTCCTCCAGCCTTTCGTCTTCCAACAGGGATTCTGCGGCGCGTTTGAACCTGTCCTTGTTCGACGGCCACAGCGCGTAAGCCACGGCACCGGCAAACAGCAGGATGAAGATGACCATTCCCAGGACCTGCGCTATCGGGGTTATCGTTTCGTATGTCATATCCTTGCCCTCCTAGCGCTGGTTGGAACCGGTTGCGTCATAGACTTTGAAATCGACCAGGGTGCCCAGCATCTGCAGATAGGCGATCAGCGCGTCCATTTCCGACACCATGTCCGGATTGGCGTCAAAATCCCGTACGACCGCCTTGGGATAACGCGCGGCAACGGCTTCCGCGCCGTCGCTGTCCGGCTGCGCCTGGGCGGCGAAATCAGCCTCCGCCGCTTCGATCATTTGATCCGTATAGGGCACGCCGGCAACCCGGTTCGCCCGCAGGGAGTCGGCGGTGGTGGTCATATGGGCCGGAGTCGTCAGCAGCCACGGATAGGCGGGCATGATCGATTCCGGCACCAGGTCCCGCGGGTCTACCAGATGCGCCACATGCCATTCGTCGGAATACTTGCCGCCGACCCGGGCAAGATCCGGCCCGGTGCGTTTGCTGCCCCACTGGAACGGATGGTCGTACATGCTTTCCGCCGCCAGGCTGTAGGGACCGTAACGTTCGACCTCGTCGCGCAACGAACGGATCATCTGCGAATGGCAGTTGTAGCAGCCTTCGCGGATATAGATGTCCCGTCCGGCCAGTTCCAGCGGACTGTAGGGGCGCATCCCCTGGACTTTCTCGATCGTCGAGCCGAGGTAGAACAGCGGTGCGATTTCGACCAGCCCGCCAATGGCGACCGTAATCAGGATACCGATCAGCAGCATGACCGACCGGGTTTCCATGAACTTGTGCAGTTTGAGCATCATGACGCTTCCCCCCTACTCTGCCGGCATCGGCGTCATGGTCGCCGACGAGGCGATTGACGGGTGCGCGATGGTTTCTTCCGCTTCGTCGCCGCGGACCGTGCGCCACAGGTTGTACGCCATGATCAGCGCGCCCGCGACGAACAGCAGTCCGCCGACAGCCCGGATCATGTAGAAGGGATGCATCGCTTCCACCGTTTCAATGAAGGAATACTGGAGGAATCCGAGCTCGTCATAGGCCCGCCACATGAGGCCCTGCAGGATACCGGATACCCACATCGACGTGATGTAGAGCAGGATGCCCAGGGTCGAAACCCAGAAATGCCATTCGACCAGCCGCAGGCTGTACAGCCGCGCGCGGCCCCACAACCACGGCACCAGGCAATAAATTGCCCCGAAGCTGACGAATGCGACCCAGCCCAGTGCGCCGGAATGGACATGGCCGACGGTCCAGTCGGTGTAATGGCTCAGACTGTTGACGGCCTTGATTGCCATCAGCGGCCCTTCGAAGGTGCTCATGCCGTAGAAGGCGATCGACACGATCAGCATGCGGATCACCGGGTCGGTGCGCAGCTTGTCCCAGGCGCCGGACAGGGTCATCAGCCCGTTGATCATGCCGCCCCAGGACGGCATCCACAGCATGATCGAGAACGTCATGCCCAGGGTCTGCGCCCAGTCGGGCAGCGCGGTGTAGAACAGGTGATGCGGCCCCGCCCAGATATAGGTGAAAATCAGCGCCCAGAAATGCACGATCGACAGCCGGTAGGAATAGATCGGCTTTTCGATCCGTTTGGGCACGAAGTAATACATGATGCCGAGGAACCCGGCGGTCAGGAAGAATCCGACGGCATTATGGCCGTACCACCACTGGGTCATGGCGTCCTGCACGCCGGACCACAGGATATAGCTCTTGGTGCCGGTCCAGCTGACCGGAATCGCCAGGTTGTTCACGATATGCAGCATCGCGATGGTGACGATAAACGCCAGGTAGAACCAGTTCGCCACATAGATATGCGGCTCCTTGCGCTTGATGATGGTGCCAAGGAAGACCAGCAGATAGACGACCCAGACGAGGGTCAGCCAGAGGTCCACATACCATTCGGGTTCGGCGTATTCCTTCGACTGGGTGACGCCGAGCAGATAGCCGGTCGCCGCCAGGACGATGAACACCTGGTAACCCCAGAACACGAACCAGGGCGACAGATGCCCGACCAGCCGGACGCGGCAGGTGCGCTGGACGACAAAAAACGATGTGGCAATCAGGACGTTGCCACCGAAAGCAAAGATGACGGCGGAGGTATGCAGGGGCCGCAACCGGCCGAAGCTGAACCAGGGCGTGTCGAAATTCAGGGCCGGAAAGACCAGTTGCCAGGCGATGATGTCGCCGGCCAGAAACCCGGCAATCCCCCAGAAGACCGAGGCGATGACACCGGCGCGGATGACGGCATTGTTATAGCCCTTCTCCTGCACCCCATCGAACCCCTCGATCAGCCGGTACAGCAGCCAGGCCAGCGCCGCGACGCCGCCGATGAGCATGATCTTGGCATGGGCCTGCATCACGACGTCCTGCGACATCGCGATTTCCGCCCAGGCAACGGCGATCAGTAACCCCGTACCAAGAAACGCAAACATTTCCGCCCGCGCGGCGCGCGGGTCGCGAACACGTTCGATAATCATCGTCACCCTTTCCTTCCCCTGCTCCAGCACCCGGACCATACGGATGTGTGGCGACACAGCTTTGATCTAAATCAATCAGGCCCTGAGCTGTAATTTTTTTGAAAGAGACTGTGACGACTTGCCACAATCGTGATATGCACGCCCCCGTCGCGGATGGGTGCCCGAGTGGTTGAAGGGACCGGTCTTGAAAACCGGCAAGGGTTTACGCTCTTCGTGGGTTCGAATCCCACCCCATCCGCCATTCAGGCCAATCGTTCTGTTTGTTCGTGTTCGAGGACGACATTGTTCCAGTCATCCAGTCGAGCCGACCAGCCCGGCCTTACCACGATCGTGGTGTCATATTCCTCAATGATCACCGGTCCCGACTGCGCGACGGCGCCCAGTCCGGAACGCGGCAGCACCGGTGTGTCGTGCCAGCCTGTTTCGGGACCGAAATAGGCCTCGCGGCGGGTCGCTTCCGGTGTTTTTTCCAGGGCGCGTCGCGCCCGTTCCGGTACGCGGGGACGCGTGTCAATGCCGCGGCCGACCGCTTTCAGGGACACGATCTGCAGCGTCTCGTTATCGGATCGGTAGCCGAAGGTATGATCATGCGCCTGCGCAAATTTTTCGGAAAAAGCGGCCAGCCCGGCCGCATCGAGCGTGTTGCCCGCGAACGGGATCGTCAATGATGCGTTCTGGCCGACATATTTCACTTCCGCAGAAAGGGTGATGCTGGTCCGGTCGGGGCCGCTGAAACCATCGGCCTGCAGCAGCGCAGCGGCCTCGTCCGCGAGTCCCTTGAGGGCGCTGTTCAGCTCCGCCAGGTCGAGGGAGTCGAGCCGCCGGTAAAAGGCGCGGACCGGCTGGTGCTCCATGTCGGCAAACAGCAGCCCCAGCGCGCAGAACAATCCCGCCACGGGCGGTACGACAATACGGCGGATTCGCAACGATTCCGCCAGGTCGCAGACATGGACTCCGCCATTGCCGCCAAACCCGACCAGCGTGAACCCGGAAGGATCGAGGCCCCGTTCCGACGACACGGCCGACAGCGCCCGCATCATCGTAGCATTGGCGATCAGATGGATGCCGTAAGACAGCTCGACAGTGGTCTGCCCGACCTGTCCGGCCAGCCTGTCCATTTCCCGTTCGGCCTTCCTGCGGTTTACCTTCAGTTCGCCGCCGACGAGGTAATCCTGATTCAGATAGCCGAGCAGCAGGTTTGCATCGGTGACCGTGGGGTCGGTGCCGCCCCGGTCGTAACATACCGGCCCCGGCGCGGCGCCCGCGCTGCGCGGGCCGACCTGTACCGCGCCGCCCGCATCGACCCAGGCGATACTGCCGCCGCCGGCCCCGACCTCCGCGATATCGATAGTGGGGACCTGCACCACATAGCCGCCGCCGCGGATCATGCGGTGACCCAGCGCGGCGCCGCCGCCGACTTCGGTTTCCGGCGACAGGCCGAAACGTCCTTCCTCGATAATCGCGGCTTTTGCGGTGGTCCCGCCCATGTCAAACACCAGCATGTTGTCCGCCCCGATGCGCGTGCCCATCCGCTGCGCGCCGACCACGCCGGCCGCCGGACCGGATTCAATGATGTAGACGGGATTGCGGGCGGCGGCCCGGGCCGGCAGGACGCCGCCATTGGACTGCATGATGTTGAGCGGCACCGTAATGCCCAGTTCGCCAAGCCGGCGTTGCAGCGATTCCACATATCGCTCGATCACCGGGCGGATATAGGCGTTCACGACGACGGTGCTGGTGCGTTCGTATTCCTGCACCTGCGGTACCAGTTCGGTGGAAATTGTCACCGGTATCCCCGGCGCGTTCTCGCGCAGGATGTCGGCCGCCCGCTCCTCATGCGCCGGGTTGGCATAGGCATTGATGAAACAGACCGCGATGGCGTCCACACCGAGTTCGACGCAGCGCCGGCCGACGGCGGCGGTTGCCGTTTCGTCCAGTGCCTGATGCACCGCGCCGGAGGCCAGTATGCGTTCGGGAACCTCCAGTCGGAGACGGCGCTCCACCAGGGGTTCCGGCTTGCGAAAATCCAGATCGTACAGGCGTGGCGACCGAAACCGGCCGATTTCCAGAACGTCGCGGAAGCCTTTTGTTGTCACCAGCGCGACCGTAACCCCCTTGCGCTCTATGATCGCGTTGGTCGCGACGGTGGTCCCGTGGCCGATCTCGCGAATGTCCGTCGCCGATATACCTGTTTCCTGCAGCAGCGAGGCGGTGCCTTCCTGAATGGCGCGGCTGTAGTCATCCGGCGTGGACAGAACCTTTCTGCTGTAGAGCGCGCCATCGTCGCCCAGCAGGACGATGTCGGTAAACGTGCCGCCGATATCGACACCGAGGCGATAATTGTTCATCCGACACTCCCCCTGCCCCGCCGCGCCGC